>NZ_JCACVY010000098.1:0-16649 GCF_058833935.1 Roseomonas sp. TS2
GCTGGGGCGCGCGGGCAGGTTCAGGCGGTGCGCCTTGCCCACGACCGCGTTCTTGGAAATGCCCATGCGGCGGCCGATCTCGGCCGTCGAGTGGCCTTCGGCCCAGAGGGCCCGCAGAGCCTCGATCGCTTCCGCTGTCCAATCCATACCCAGGCTCCTGCCTCCACCCCCATATACGGTAGTTAACGCGGGGGTAGCGGCACAAGATGCGGCGCAAACGGCGACTCGCAAAAGTTGTGGAAAAGAGTCCCCCCTCCCGCGGGAAGGGGGACCAGGCGCGGCGGGGCCGCACCGGGCGGCTCTGTTCCCGCGAAACGGCGCCCAATGCAAGGCGCCGTTTCGGCCTCTCAGAACAGCAGGCCCTTGCGCAGCAGGCCGTGCACGCCCTTCTCGCCGTTCACGGTCTGGGTGACGTGGAAATCCACCGCCAGCGAGCAGAACTGGTAGGCGTCCGCCGCCGAGAGGTTGCTGCGCGCGGTGATGAAGGCGATCATCTCGCGCAGCGCCTGCTTCATGGCGATGTCGAGATCCTCGTGCATGCCCATGCTGATGTAGTGGGTCGGCGTCTCGGCGCGGGGGTAGCGCAGCGCCGGGCGGCGGGTGCCGTCGCCCTTCTCCAGGCTGAAGCGGAAATGGCCGGTCAGGCACATCTCCAGCGCGGTGACGCAGACCTCGCCATCGCCCTGCACGCCATGGCCGTCGCCGGCGCTGAACAGGCCGCCGGGGCGGTGCACCGGCAGATAGAGGGTGCTGCCGGCCACCAGCTCCTTGTTGTCCAGGTTGCCGCCATGGGCGCGCGGCTCCTTGGTGGAGATCTGACCCCACTCCACTGGCGGCGCCACGCCCATCACGCCGAAGAAGGGCGCGAGCGGCAGGGTCAGGCCATGGTTGTCCGGGCCGAAGGGCAGGCGGCAGGTGTTGGCCGCGCGGTCCACCGGGATGTGGATGAGGCGGCGATAGGGGAAATCCTCTGGCAGCGTGCCGACCAGCGCGCGGAAATGGTTGTAGCCCCAGTCCGCCCCCAGCTCGACCGCCTCGATGTCGACGCGCAGGCAGTCTCCCGGCTCGGCGCCGGCCACCGCCACCGGGCCGGTGACGAGGTGCGGCCCGAGGCGCGGCATGGCGCCGGCGGCGACCGCCTTGTGGATCTCGGCCAGGGCCGGCGGCACGGCCAGGCCGCTGTCCCCGGGCGGCATCACCTCGGCCGGGCCGGAGACGCACTGCATCACCACCAGGTCACCCGACTGGACCGTCAGGACGGGCGGAAAGGCGGCGTCGAAGGCCCCGAAGCGCACCGTCTCCGGCGTCGCGTGCAGATGATGGGTGGCAGGCATGACAGGTCCCTCCTGGCCGCTCACATTCCCGGCGATGCGGCGGCGGGTCAACTCCCGCCGGCGTGCCCTCACCCCTCCAGGAAGCCGCCCGACTGGCGCCGCCACAGCCGGGCATAGGCGCCCTCGCGCGCCAGCAGCTCGGCATGGCTGCCCTGCTCGACGACGCGGCCATGCTCCAGCACCACCAGCCGGTCCATGCTGGCCAGGGTGGAGAGGCGGTGGGCGATGGCGATGACCGTCTTGCCCGCCATCAGCCCGGTGAGCTGCTCCTGGATGGCCGCCTCCACCTCGGAATCGAGCGCGCTGGTGGCCTCGTCCAGCACCAGGATCGGCGCGTCCTTCAGCAGCACGCGGGCGATGGCGACGCGCTGGCGCTGCCCGCCCGAGAGCTTCACGCCCCGCTCGCCGACATGCGAATCATAGCCCTCCCGCCCGCGCCAGTCGCGCAGGGCGGTGATGAAGTCGTGCGCCGCCGCCTGCCGCGCCGCCGCCTCCACCGCCGCCTGGCTGGCACTTGGGCGGCCATAGCGGATGTTGTCGCGGACCGAGCGGTGCAGCAGCGCCGTGTCCTGCGTCACCACGCCGATGGCGCCGCGCAGGCTCTCCTGCGTGACCGTGGCGATGTCCTGCCCGTCGATCAGGATGCGGCCCGATTGCGGGGCGAAGAAGCGCAGCAGCAGGTTCATCGCCGTGGTCTTGCCCGCCCCCGAATGGCCGACGAGGCCGACACGCTCGCCCGGCGCGATGTCGAGGTGGAAATCCTCCAGCACGCCGCGCCCCGTCGCCGCGCCCGGGCCGCCGGCATAGGCGAAGCGCACATGCTCGAAGGTGATGCGCCCCTCGCGCACGGCGAGCGGGCGCGCGCCCGCAGGGTCCGGCGCCGTGGGCGGCACGGCGATGCTGCCCGTGGCCTCCTGCACCACGCCGAGATTCTCGAAGATGGCGGCGACGTTGAAGGCCACCCAGCCGGAGATGTTGGCGATCTGCCACGCCATCGGCAGCGCCGCGGCGACGATGCCGAGCTCGATCCGCCCCGCATCCCACAGCCCGAGCGCGATGGCGGCCATGGCGACGAGCATGGTGGCATTGAGGGTGGAGAGCAGCAGCGCGTTCAGCGTGATCAGCCGCATCTGCCGCTGGAAGGCGGCGGTGAGGCCGAGGATGCCCTCGCGCACGAAGGCGTCCTCGTCCTCGGCGCGGGCGAAGAGCTTGAGCGTGAGGATGTTGGTGTAGCTGTCGACGATGCGGCCGGTGAGCAGGCTGCGCTGCTCGGAGGCGGCGCGGGCGCGCTCGCGCAGACGCGGCACGATGAAGCGCAGCAGCAGGCAATAGGCGGCGAACCAGACCAGGATGGGCAGCGCCAGCCAGGCATTGGCCGAGGCCAGGTAGAGCACCGCCCCCGTGCCATAGACCAGGATGTACCAGACGGCGTTGACCGACTGCACCACACTCTCGCGCAGCGCCGGCCCCGCCTGCATGACGCGGTTGGCGATGCGCCCGGCGAAATCCTCCTGGAAGAAGGACCAGCCCTGCCGCACCACGTGCCAGTGGCTCTGCCAGCGGATCATGCTGGTGACACCGGCGTTGATCGCCTGCTGGCCGATCAGGTTCTGCGCCAGGATGGAGGCCGGCCGCGCCAGCAGCAGCACGGCCGCCATGCCGAGCAGCTCCGGCCAGCGCTCCGCCAGCAGCGTGCCGGGCGCCTGCGCCGACAGCAGGCCGACGACGCGGCCGATGAACACCGGGATCAGCGCGTCGAGCAGCGCCACGCAGAGGCCGGCGACGAAGAGCAGGCCGAACAGCGCCCGCGCCTGCCGGATGAAATACCAGTAGAAGCCCCACAGGCCGTCCGGGGGCGGCGCCTCCGGCACGGGGCTGCCGAGGATGCGGCTGGCCTGCTGCCCAGGCGCCGCCACGGGGTCGATGATTCGCTCGAAGATGCCGCTGCCCATGGGGCGGCAGGCAGAACCCGAAGGCACGGCCTGTCAAGCGCGGGGCGATGACAGGCCGTGCCGCGGGCGCCGCGCCTCAGCCGAGGCCGAGGTCGCGCTGCTCGGCGATGCCGAAGTGGAGGTAGTGCTCCAGCGGGTTCATGCCGGCCGCGGCGACATCCGGGTTGGCCGCCAGATAGGCATCGCCCGAGAAGGCGGCGCTGGGGGCGCGGTGCTCCGTCCAGCCGAACTGCAGGTAATGCTCCACCGGGTTGATGTCGGCGGCCGCCACGTCCTGGTTGTTGGCGAGGTAGTAGTCCAGGTCGAACCACGCATTCGGGTCCCGCCCCTCGCGCCAGCCGAACTGGTCGAAATGCGCCTGCGGGTCCATCCCCGCCGCCGCCACGTCCGGATTGTGCGCGAAGTAGAAGGCCTCGTCCATCAGCGGCCCCTGCGGCGCCGTGGCGTGCGGGGTGGCGCCGGCGGTGGCCAGGTCCTGCACCTGGCCGGTGGCCAGGTAGTGCTGCAGCGGGTTGCCGCCGGCGGCCTCCGGGTTCTGCGCCAGGTAGAAGGCGGTGGAGAAGGAGAGCGACGGGTCGCGCCCCTCCATCCAGCCGGACTGCATGTAGTGCTGCAGCGGGTTGATGCCGGCCGCGGCCACGTCGGGGTTCTGGTTCAGGTAGTAGGTGACGTCGAACAGGGCGCTGGGGTCGCGCTGCTCGTGCCAGCCGAATTGCTGGTAATGCGCCAGCGCGTCCATGCCGGAGGCGGCGACGTCCTGGTTCTGCGCCAGGTAGAATTCGCGGTCGAAGCCGGGGATGGGGAAGTCGGCCGCGTCCCGCGGCAGATTGACCACCAGGGTGAGCGTGGCGGAGGGGTCGGAGGCCAGCCCCGCGGCGCTGGTCGCCACCGCCGACACATTGTGCCCGCCGCCGGCCAGGGCCGGGGTGGTGATGCTCCAGTTGCCATCGGTTGCGGTGGCGGTGCCGAGCACCGTCTCGCCATCCGTGTCGTAGAGGGTGACGAGGCTGCCCGCCTCCGCGGTGCCGCGGATGGTAGGCGTGGTGTCGGCGGTGATGCCGTTGCCCGCGACCCCCGTGTCGCTCGCCGCGTCCAGCATCAGCGTCGGCGCCGCCGGCGGCACCGGGTCCGCCGGCGGCTCAACGGGCGGCTCAACGGGCGGCTCCACCGGAGGCTCCACCGGAGGTTCCACGGGCGGCTCTGCCGTCACCATCACGGTGGTGGCCTCGGAGGTGGAGACCTCGAAGAAGTGCATCAGCCCGTCATCGGGGCTGCGCTTCGCCTCGACGGTCGTGGCGGTGAAGCCGTAAGTGCCCTCGGCCAGCGGGCCGGTGGTGAAGTGCCAGACGCCGTTCGCATCCGTCAGCGCCTCGCCCAGCTTCGTGCCCGCGGCGTCCTTGATGTAGACGAGGGTGTACTGCTCGTCGGGCGCCGGCGCGTAGATCTCGGCGCGGCCGGTCAGCACCGCCACGGTGCGGCCCTCCGCATCCGTCTCCAGGCGCGGCGCCTCGGTGAGGCTGGCGGTCAGGTCGAAGTCGCGCGCGGTGAAGTCGCCGGCGCGCAGCGCGGTCTTGCCGCGCACGGTGAGCGTCTGCGTCTCCGAGAGACGGAAGACCACGGCGCCATCGGCCTCGGTGGCCGTCGCCAGCAGGCCGGCGAGGCTGCGGTAGTCGAAGCCCGGCAGGCTGATCAGGTCGCCGCCATCATCGCCGGGCTGGAAGCCCAGGATGGTGTCGCTGCCCTGGCCCGCGCGGATGATGAAGGTGTCGCCGCGCGGGACCACGTGGCCGGCCTCGTGCGGGCTGCCATTGCCGATCAGGATGTCGTCGCCCGCGCCGCCATCGAGGATGTTGGGCTGGGCGTTGCCGGTGATGACGTTGTCCAGCGCGTTGCCGGTGCCGGAGGACCAGGCGGTGCCGGTGAGCGTCAGGTTCTCGACATTCTCCGGCAGGGTGTAGCTGGAGAGCCAGGTCTGGATGGTGTCGGTGCCGCCATCCGGCGCCTCGTCCACCTGGTCCGCCGGGTCGGAGATCGTGTAGGTGTCGTCGCCGGGGCCGCCGGCGATAATCCTGCCGCCGCTCAGCCTGTTGATTGCCATGCTCAAGGTGAAGCGCCTCTCCCTGCCGGCGCCTGTTCAAGCAGCGCGGCCGTGGCCGCGGCAAGCCGTGCCCCGGGCAAGAAAACGCGAGCAAAATCCGAGTATTACAGCAAGTTTACCTGCCGGACATGCCGGCGGGGTGAAAAGCCGGGAAAACCGGGAGATTGAATTCTCCCGGCCGGGATTCCCCGTGCGTTCACAGTTTCCGGCGCGGGCGGCTACAGCCAGCCCTTGCGCTTGAAGTACAGCACCGGCAGCAGGCCGCTCACCACCATCACCAGCAACGCCGCTGGGTAGCCGAAGCGCCATTGCAGCTCGGGCATGGCGGCGAAGTTCATGCCGTAGATGCTGGCCACCAGGGTGGGCGGCATCAGCGCCACGCTGGCCACGGTGAAGGTCTTGATGATGCCGTTCTGGTCGATGTTGATGATGCCCAGCACCGCGTCGAGCAGGAAGTTGGCCTTGTTGTTGAGGAAGGCCGCGTGCTCCACCAGCGAGCGCACGTCGCGCATCAGCGTCTTGATGCTGGGCTTGTTCTCCTTGCGCACGGCGAAGGACTTCTCGGCGCCGACGAAGGTGAGGATGCGCGACAGGCCGAGCAGCGTCTCGTTGGCGCGGCTGGTCACCTCCCCCACCTGGCCGAGGGCGATCAGCACGTCCTTCAGGTCGGCGTCGCGCGCCTTCACCTTCACCTTGTGGGTACTGCGGGCGTTGCGGAAGGCGGATTTGCTGGCGCGGTCCATGTCGGCGCCGATGCGCTCCAGCACGTCGGCCAGCCGGTCCACCACCGCCTCGAACTGGGCCAGCATCACGCCGTCGGGGCTGGCGAGCTGGGCCGGGGCGCGCAGCACGCGGGCGGCGAACACCGCGAAGGCCTTGGGCGTGGCGTAGCGCACCGTGACGAGGTTGTGCTCGGCCAGCACGAAGGTGATGGCGGTGGAGCCGTACTCCCCCTCATCCACCCCGTAGAGGAAGTTGGCGGTGAGGAAGAGCGCCTCGTCCTCCTTGTAGAGGCGGGAGGAGCTCTCGATCTCCTGCATCTCCTCCCGCGTCGGGATCTCCAGGCACAGCGCCGCCTGGACCGCCTTCTCCTCCTCCGGGCTGGGGTTGAGCAGGTCGATCCAGACCGCCTCGCGCAACGCCTCGGGCGCCGGGATGCCCTCATGGCGCAGGGTCCGGCCCTCGCGCACGGTGTAGGTGGTCATCATGCCGTGCGAACTCCCGGCGATGCGTTGGCGGAAAGGAGGAGGTGGCCCCTCAGGCGGCGGAGAGGCGCGGCACCGGTAGGCCGAAAGCCGCGGCGACGCCAGGGAAATCCTCGGCCCAGGGGTGCCGCCCGCTGGCCACCGTGCCGTCCTGCGCCCGCACCAGCTGGCAGACGCGCAGCCCCGCATGGGCCGCGGCGTCGAGCTCCTCCGCCACGTCGGAGAGGAACAGGATCTCCTCCGGCGGGCGGTGCAGGGCCTGGGCGATGGCGGCGTAGCTGGCCGCCTCGCGCTTGGCCCCCACCGCCGTGTCGAAGAAGCCGCCGAACAGCGGCACCAGGTCGCCGGCCGTGGAGTGGCCGAACAGCAGCTTCTGCGCCGCCACCGAGCCGGAGGAATACACCGCCAGGAACAGCCCGGCGCGCGCCCAGGCCCGCAGGCAGGGCGCGACGTCCGGCCAGAGATGCCCCTCGATCTCGCCGCTGACGAAGCCCTGGCGCCAGATCAGCCCCTGCAGCGTCTTCAGCGGGCCGATCTTGGCGTCCTCGGCCATCCAGCGGCGCAGCGCGGCGCGGACATCCTCGCCCGGATGGGCGGCGCGCTCCGCCTCGCGCAGGCAGGCGGCCACCGCCGCCTCCTCGCCATGCGCGTCGAGGAAGCCGTCCAGCGCCCGCTCCGCGAAGGGGAACAGCGTCTCCTTCACGAAGGCGATGGCGCTGGTGGTGCCCTCGATATCGGTCAGCACCACGCCGAGCGGCGCGGCGCTCACACCCGCACCGCTCATCCGGTCACCGCCGGGAAGCGCTCGGAGATGTCGGTGCCGGTGTAGTGCGGCGTCCAGCCCGTGGTGTCGGTGAAGACGCGCAGCGCCGTCACCTTCGGCTCGACGCCGGCGTCGAACCAGTGCTGGGTGTTGGCCGGCACGCTGATCAGGTCGCCGCGCGTGCAGTGCGCGTCGTACACCTTGCCGTCCACATGCATGATGAAGTTGCCGCCGCCCTCGTGGAAGAAGCGGATCTCGTCCTCGGTGTGGGTGTGCTCGGAGAGGAACTTGGCGCGCAGCGCATCCTTCTGCGGGTGGCTGCCGTCCAGCTTGATCACATCCGCCGTGCCGGCGCTGCTGCCGGCCATGAAGGCGTCGAGCTGCGGGCGGTAGGCCTCCAGCACGGCCTCGGCCGAAGCACCCTCGGGCAGGTCGGCCACCTGCCAGCGCTCGAAGCGCACGCCGATCGGCGCCAGGGCGCGGGCGATCTCCGCCGCGTCGCCCGTCCGCGTCAGTTCCACGCCGGTGGCGGCGTCCTTGATGGTGAGAAGGCTCATCGGCTCCTCCGCTCCTGCAATTCGCATTCCAGCATGAATTCGAGCGCTTCCAGCCGGGCCAGCGCCGCATCCATGTCCCGCGCCCATACATAGACCCCGTGGCCGCGGATCAAATAGCCCGGCGGGATGACAGACATGCCCTGCCAGCGGGAATCGACCGCCGCCTGCAGGCGGGCGATGTCCTGGTCGTTGTCGAACACCGGCACCGCCACGGTCGCGTCATGGGTGGGCAGGCCGGGAAAGGCCTTCAGCAGCTCGTAGCCCGAGAGGGCGATCTCCTCCCCCGCCAGGCGGGAGAGCACGGTGTTGGGCACGGAATGGCCGTGCAGCACCGCCCCCGCCTCGGGGAATCGGCGGTAGATGCCGCAATGCAGCAGCGTCTCGGCGGAGGGGCGCGCCCCCGCCTCCTCCGGCCGGCCCTCCAGGTCCACCGCCATCACCGAATCGGTGTCGAGGAAGCCCTTGTGCCGGCCGGAGCGGGTGACGGCGATGCGGCCGCCCGGCAGCCGCACCGAGAAATTGCCGGCCGTGGCGGGCACCCAGTGGAAGCGGTCCATGCGGCGCCCGGCGCCGATGATGGCCTGGATGGCTGCATCGGGGATGGGGGCAGGCAGGCTCATGCGGCGGGCTCCGTTCGGGCGGCGGGATGGATGCGGCGCTGATACAGCACCAGCGCCGCCATGCCAGCCAGGCCGAGCAGGTCCGTGTAGCCTTCCGGCACCATCAGCGAGAGGCCGAGCAGCCCCGCCGCCAGCCGCAGCGGCCAGGGCAGCGGGCCGTTCAGCATCCAGCCCTCGGTGGCGCAGGCCAGCATCCACACCCCGGCCAGCGCCGTGGCCACCGCCAGCAGGATGCCCGGCAGCGGCCCCTGCGCCAGCAGCGCCGGCGAGACCCAGAACAGGAACGGCACGATGAAGGTGGCCAGCCCCAGCTTCACCGCGATCATGCTGGTGCGCCAGAGATCCGCCCCCGCCATGCCGGCGGCGGCGAAGCTGGCCAGCGCCACGGGCGGCGTGATGGCCGAGAGGGTGGCGTAGTAGAAGACGAACATGTGCGCCACCAGCGGCTCCACCCCCATGCGGGTGAGGCCCGGCGCCACCACGGCGGCGGCGATGGCGTAGGCGGCGGTGGTAGGCACCCCCATGCCGAGGATGATGGCCACCCCCATGGCGAACAGCATGGCCAGGAAGGTGGAGGCGCCGGCGATCTCCAGCAGGAGGCTGGCGAATCGCC
Organism: Roseomonas sp. TS2; assembly: GCF_058833935.1. Classification (NCBI taxonomy): domain Bacteria; kingdom Pseudomonadati; phylum Pseudomonadota; class Alphaproteobacteria; order Acetobacterales; family Roseomonadaceae; genus Roseomonas; species Roseomonas sp. TS2. Next base: position 9,143 of record NZ_JCACVY010000098.1, read on the forward strand.
CGCCCACCCCGGTCAGGCCGATGACGCCGGCGACGATGCCGGCCGTGGCGCAGACGGCGATGAGCTGCATCATCTCCCGCGCGCTGCCGGAGAGCGCGCCGTAGATCGCCCCCGCCGTCTCCGTCACCGCGCCGATGACGGCCGCCACCAGCCCCTGCCGCCGCGCGGGTGCCGCGCCGGGGCCCTCCGGCGGCGCGCCCAGCAGCAGCCGGTGCGCCAGCGCCGTGCCGAGCATGATGGCGATGGTGGCGCCGATGCCCCAGGCGGCGGCGCGGAAGGGCGAGAAGCCGATCACCAGCATCCAGATCAGCAGCACCAGCGGCGCCGCCATGTAGGCGCGGCGGGCCAGCCCCAGCCAGCGCGGCAGCTCCTCGCGCGGCAGGCCGCGGATGCCGGCCTTGCGGGCGTTCAGGTCGCAGTGGATGTAGTTGGCGGCGTAGAACAGCAGCGCCGGGATCAGCCCGGCCAGCGCGATCTCGGTGTAGGGCACGCCCAGCACCTCGGCCATGATGAAGGCGCCCGCCCCCATCACCGGCGGCGTGATCTGCCCGCCCGTGGAGCTGGTGGCCTCCACCGCCGCCGCCGTGGCGCGGTCGTAGCCGACGCGCCGCATCATCGGGATGGTGAACATGCCCGAGGCCACCACATTGGCCACCGCCGAGCCGGAGATGGTGCCGAACAACAGGCCGGAGATCACCGTCACCTTGGCCGGGCCACCGCGCGCCCAGCCCACCGCCGCCAGCGCCAGGTCGTTGAAATAGGCGCCGGCGTTGGAGACCTGGAGGAAGGCCGCGAAGGTGACGAACATGGCGATGAAGGTGGCCGAGACCTGCACCACCGTGCCCAGCACGCCGTTGTTGCCGAACACCTCGATCAGCGCCGGCGCCAGCTCCACCCCGCGGTGGTAGAGCGGCCCGGGCATCCAGGGGCCGATGAAGCAGTAGGCCAGGAACACCACCCCGATCGCCGGCATCACCAGCCCGGCGGTGCGGCGGGTGAATTCCAGCACCAGCACGATGCCCACCCCCGCCGCCGCGAGATCCTGCCAGTTCGGCCCCATGAAGGAGCGCATCTCGATGCCGTCCGCGTCCAGCGCGTAATGGGCGACGATGAGCAGGCAGGGCAGCATCAGCGCCCAGTCGTACCAGGGGATGCGCGGCCCGCCGCGCCGGCCGGGGGCGAACAGCGCGAAGCCCAGCGCGGCGCCCAGGAAGACATGCGCGGCGCGGGAGACGGTGGGGTCGGCCGGCGCCACCAGCAGCACCCAGAGATGCCAGGCGATGAAGGCGGCGCCCGCCGCCGCCCAGAGCCGCCCCTGCCACCCCGCCAGCGCGCGCCGCGAATTGGCGAATTCCAGATCATCGACCGGCGTCGCCCCGCCAGCCGCCTGCACGGCGCCCGAATGCGTCAAGAACCATCCCCCCTTGCCTGCCGCTGGCCGGCCCTTCTGCCGGGGCCGCCGCGTGCTTCCTGGGTGGCGCGCCGGCGGCACGCCACGTGCCCAGGCTAACGGGCCGGGCGCGCGGCTTTCAACGCCGCGCTGAAGGCCACACGAGGTGCCGCGCCCATCGCCACCCCGGCTGGCGGCGGGATTGGCCCGGCCAGCGGGCGGAGACGGAAAGGAAGGAGGACAGGAAAGGTCATCGCGCCGCGGTGCGGCACGGTGCGGGGCCGGCAGGCGCGGCACCCGGCAGCGGCTTCTGCCGCCTCCGGGCACCGCCCGCCCCCGCGGATTCTCCGGCGGGGAGGACCCTGGCGGGGAGAGCCCTGGGGCACGGAGACCCGTACCCCGGCTTCGCGGGCCGGGCGCGAGGCTCCGGCCCGGGCGGCGTCAGGCCGCGGGGTGGGAAGAGGTGGAGGTGTTCGGCTGCGTGCTCGCGTTGCGCGCCTGGGCCGGGCTGGCCGGGCCGGAGATGTTGCCGGCCGGCGGAGCGGGCGGCGCGTCGGCCGCCATGGAGGCATCCTTCTCGTCGTCCTCCTTCATGTTCTGCTTGAAGGACTTGATGCCCTTCGCGAGGTCGCCCATCAGGCCGCTGATCTTCCCGCCGCCGAACAGCAGCAGGATCACGAGCAGCACGACAAGCCAGTGCCAGATGCTGAAGGAACCCATAGCCACGCCTCGATCCAATTTGGGCGGCCACCGGCCTGACGGGAATGCCCACGCCAGCCGGACCGCGTCTCCTCGCCGTGATGACGGACACTAATGTCCCGTGCACCGTCGCGCAAATCAGGACATGGCGTGAATCGCGTCCGGAAACAACCGCTCTTGCAACCGGATGACATTTCATCCATTAATTCCTCGGATCCGGGCCCCTCTGGCGACCCGGCGGCGTCCATGGCTCGTCCATGGGCAGCCGCCTTCGTGATGTCGGATCGACTTCTCGTGCAATCCGGGCCCGGTCTGCATTCCCCTGTAGCGACTTCCACGGCCGAATCGTGGCCGGGCCCCTATTCTGAGGAGCCGTCCCTCCGTGGAAGCTTCAATCTGGTTCTGGGTTATCTTCAACGCGGCCGTCATGGGCCTGCTGCTGCTCGACCTCGGCGTCTTCGCCAGAAGGGACGCCAATGGCGACCCGGCGCCGGTGCCGGTCAAGACCGCGCTCATCAAGTCGGCCGCCTATGTCGGCCTCGCCCTGCTGTTCTTCGGCTGGCTGCGCCTCAGCTATGGCCTGACGCCGGAGGAACGCAGCGCCAAGAGCCTTGAGTTCCTCACCGGCTACGTCATCGAGTGGTCGCTCTCGGTCGACAACATCTTCGTCTTCGTGCTGCTCTTCGCCAAGTTCGGCGTGCCGGCAGCCTATCAGCACCGCGTGCTGTTCTGGGGCATCCTGGGCGCGCTGGTGATGCGCGGCATCATGATCCTCGTCGGCACCGCGCTGATCCGCGAGTTCGACTGGGTGATGATCATCTTCGGCCTGTTCCTCATCTACAGCGGCTGGGCCATGCTGCGCGCCGCCGACGAGGAGCCGGACCCGACGCAGAACCCCGTGCTCGGCTGGATGCGCCGCCACCTGCCGGTGACGGACACCTTCCGCGGCAAGAGCTTCAGCGTCGTCGAGAACGGCAAGCGGATGCTGACGCCGCTCGCCCTGGTGCTGGTGCTGGTGGAGCTGACCGACCTGCTCTTCGCGCTGGACAGCATCCCGGCCATCTTCGCCGTCTCGACCGACCCGTTCATCGTCTACACGGCGAACGTCTTCGCCATCCTCGGCCTGCGCGCCATGTACTTCGCGCTCGCCGGCATCATCCACCGCTTCAAGTACCTGAAGCACGGGCTGTCGATCGTGCTGATGATCGTCGGCGCCAAGATGCTGGCCAACTGGTTCGCCGGCGGCAAGGCGGTGCCGGTGGAATACGCCCTGATGGTGACAGCCAGCATCATCGCCGGCTCCATCGCCCTCTCGCTGTGGAAGACCCGCCACGACAAGGAGGAGCCGAAGCCGGTCCTCTGACCGCGCGCCGGGGGGAGCCCTCCTCCCCCCGGCCGGCCCTCAATCCGCCTTGATGCCGAGGCGCGCGATCATGCCGCCCCAGCGGGCGGTCTCCTCCGCCACCCAGGCGGACAGCGCCTCCGGCCCGGAGGCGACGATCTCGAACCCCGCCGTGCCGGTGGCCTGCCGCGCCTCCGGCGTCTCCAGCGCCGCCCGCGTCTCCCGCGCCAGCCGGGCGATGACATCCGCCGGCATCGCGGCCGGCGCCACCAGCGCGTTCCAGGCATAGGAGACGGCGCCGGGCAGGCCGGCCTCCACCAGCGTCGGCACCTCGGGCAGTTGCGGCAGCCGGGCCTCGGCGGTCACCGCCAGCGCCCGCACCTGCCCCTCCCGCACCTGCGGCAGGATGCCCGCCACGGTCAGGATCATGGCGTCGATCCGCCCGGCCACGAGGTCCAGCACCGCCTGCGGGAAGCCGCGATAGGGCGCGTGCTCCAGCGCGATGCCGGTGCGCGCCTTGAGGTCCTCCATCGCCAGGTGCCCGCCCGAGCCGGCCCCCACCGAGCCATAGGTCAGCTTGCCGGGGTTGGCCTTGGCATGGGCGACGAAGCCGGCCAAGTCGCGCGCCGGCAGGTCGGGCTTCACCACCAGCACCTGCCCCGCCCGCGCCAGCAGCGAGATGGGCGCCAAATCCTTCACCGGGTCGTAGGGCAGGTGCGGGTAGAGGGCGGGGGCGGTGGCCAGCGGGCCGTTGATGGTCAGGCCGATGGTGTGGCCATCCGTCGCCTTGGCCACGGCGTCGGTGCCGATGTTGCCGCCGGCGCCGGCGCGGTTCTCCACCACGAAGGGCTGGCCGAAGACCTGGGCGTAATGCGGCGTCAGGGCGCGGGCCAGGATGTCGGGCGTGGAGCCGGCGGGGAACGGCACGACGAGGCGCACCGGCCGGGTGGGCCAGGCCGGCTGCGCCCGCGCTCCGCGCGGCGCGGCGAGGGCGGCGCCCGCGAGGGCGAATCCGCTGGCGAGCAGGGTGCGGCGATGCAGTGTCACGGGCCAACCTCCGGCAGGGCTTTTCCCCGCTTGCAGCACGCGCGGCGGGCTTCGTCCAGCCGCGCTAGCGCGCCGCCACCGCCTGCCCGCCATGCACGAAGCCGGCGGCCGGATAGGCCGTCACGCCGTAGTCCCGCACCGGCGGGTACCAGACCCGCACCAGCGACCAGTCGTTGCGCGGCGAGACATCCACCACCGGCTGGTCCAGCGCGATGCGCCCCTTGGCGCCGCCACTGGCCCAGTTGGCGTGGTCCACCCGGATCTCGCGCGCCGAGAGCACGCGGCTGACCACCGCCACATGCCCGTCCCGCATCCGCCCCGCGGGGCGCAGCACCAGCACGCTGCCGGGGCGCGGCGCGGCGCCGCGCGCGTAGCGGCCCGAGGCGGCCTCCCACCAGGTGCCGGCATCGCCATACAGCTCGATGCCGGAGCGGGCGCGGGCATAGGGCACGCAGGCCACCGGCTCGCGCAGCGCGGCGGCGCCGGTGACGGGGCCGCCGCCGCTGCCGCCGCCGCAGGCGGCAAGGGTCAGGAACAACAGCAGGCCGAAGCATTTGAGAGGGGCGCCGCCCCTCTCAAACTCTCCCCGCCAAGAACCTGAGGTTCTTGGATCTCCCATGCGTCAGGCGGCGCGGGCGGCAGGGACGCCGCGCATCCGGCCGCCCGGCGTGCCGCCAGGGACAGCGGCGCAGAGATCGGCCGCCACCAGCAGCTTCGGCCAGTCGAGGCCGGTCGCCACGCCCATGCGGCGGAACATCCAGGCGAGATCCTCGGTCGCGGTGTTGCCGGTGGCGCCAGGGGCGAAGGGGCAGCCGCCAAGGCCGCCCGCCGCGCCGTCGAACACCCGCACGCCCGCCTCGTAGGCCGCCAGCGCGTTCGCCACGCCCATGCCGTAGGTGTCGTGGCCATGGAAGGCGAAGGGATTCTCCCAGGAGGCGATGGTGTGGCGGAACACCGCCGCCACCTGGTCCGGCGACGCATTGCCGGTGGTGTCGGCGATGCCGATCTCCATGCCCAGGTCCAGCGAGAACACCTTCTCCACCATGTCCACCGCATCGGCCACCGGCACCACCCCCTCGAAGGGGCAGTGGAAGGCGCAGGAGAGGTTGAAGCGCATCTTCACCCCCAGCCGCGTGCCCTCGCGCACCAGCTCGGAAAGCTCGGCCAGGCTGTCGGCGCGGCCGCGGTTGAGGTTGGCCCGGTTGTGCGCCTCGGTGACGGACATGAAGAAGCCCAGCCGGTCCGCCCCCGCCGCCAGGGCGAGGTCGAAGCCCTTGCGGTTGGGCACCAGCACCGTGCACTCGAGGCCGGGCAACGCCTTGGCCGCCTTCAGCACCTCGGCCGTGTCGGCCATCTGCGGCACGGCGCGCGGGCTGACGAAGCTGCCCACCTCCATCCGCCGCACGCCCGCCTCGTAGAGGGCGCGCACCATGGCCACCTTGGTCTCGGTGGGCACGAAGGGGCCGATGGATTGCAGCCCGTCGCGCGGGGCGACCTCGCTGATGGTGACGCTCTCGCTCATGCTTCAGCCTCCTCGCCCAGCCATTCGCCGAACACCCGCGCGTTGTGCGCGCCCGCCGCCGGCCCCGTCCAGCGCACCATGTCGCGCGGCGCCACGCCGTCGAAGCGGAAGGGCGCCGCCGGGTGCAGCACGGGGCCGATCAGCGGGTCCTGCACCGTCATCACCGAATCCCGGGCGCGGAAATGCGGGTCCTCGGCGATGTCGCGGATGTCGTAGAGGCGGGAGCAGGGCACGTCCACCGCCTCCAGCGCGTCCTGCGCGTCCTTCGCCGGCAGGGTGCGCGTCCAGGCGGCGATGGCGGCATCCAGCTCGGCGGCGTTGGCGCAGCGGCCTCCATTGTCGGCCATGCGCGGGTCGGCCGCCAGCTCGGGGCGGCCGATGGCGCCCATCAGCCGGCGGAAGATGAGGTCGGAATTGCCGGCGACGCAGAGCCACTTGCCATCGGCGCAGGGGTAGGTGTTGGTGGGCGCGGCGGTGGGGATGGCGGCGCCCGCCGGCTGGCGGATCTTCCCCGTCAGCCCGTATTCGGGGAGCATCCCCTCCATCAGGCTCATCACGCTGTCCACCAGGTTGATGTCGATGATGCGGCCGCGCCCCTCCGGCCCCGCGCGGTCCCGCCCCCAGCAGGCGGAGACCACGGCCATGGCGGCGTACATCCCCGCCAGGTCGTCGCTGATGGAGATGCCGCAGCGCGGCGGCGGCAGCTCGGTCTGGCCCGGGTTGGCGGTGAGGTGGCGCAAGCCCCCCATCGCCTCGCCGATGGCGCCGAAGGCCGGCTTGTCCCGGTATGGCCCGTCCTGCCCGTAGCCGGAGACGCGGGCAATGACGAGGCGCGGATTCTCCGCCTGCAGCACCTCCGGCCCCAGCCCGATGCGCTCCAGGTAGCCGGGGCGGAAATTCTCCACCAGCGCGTCGGCGCGGGCGGCGAGCTTCACCAGGCGCGCCTTGTCGCGCGGGTTCTTCAGGTCGAGCGTGACGGAGAGCTTGTTGCGGCCATGGATGCTGAACCACACCGGGTGGCCCTGCGCCTTGCTGCCCCAGCCGCGGATGGGGTCGCCCTCGGGCGGCTCCACCTTCACCACCTCGGCCCCCATATCGGCCAGCAGGCGGGTGGCGAAGGGGCCGGCGATGTAGTGCCCCAGCTCCAGCACCCGCAGCCCGGCCAGGGGCAGGCCGCTCTGGGTGGGGCCGGATTCCGGCGCGGTGCGTGCCGTGCTCATGCGCGTGTCTCTCCCCGGTTCATGGCGGCAGCCTTGGCGAGGCGGGGGCCGCCGGCAAGAGGGGCGCGAATTTTTTGCGGCGCGCCGGTGCCGAAAACCAAACCTCAACCATCTGCCCGGCATGATGCGCCCGGGCCATGAACCCAGGCCCTGTCTCTCCCGATGGGGTGCCGGTCCCCGAATACCTGCCGGCATCCTCCGCGCCACCTAACCTCCCCGGCGCGGGATCACTTCAGGGGCGGGCCTTCCCCCGGAGGTCCGCCCCGCTTTTTTTGCAAGGCCATAGG
>NZ_JCACVY010000099.1:0-16533 GCF_058833935.1 Roseomonas sp. TS2
GGCCCGGCTGCGCCGCCAGCAGCGCCTGGATGGCCCGGCGGTAGAGCGCCCGGTCCGCCTGGGCGCGCGGCCCACGCACCGCCGGCCCCTTGCTGCGGTTGAGCAGCTTGAAGTGGATGCCGGCGGCATCAGCGGCACGGCCGATCAGCCCGTCCAGCGCATCCACCTCGCGCACCAGGTGTCCCTTCCCCACCCCGCCGATGGCGGGGTTGCAGGACATCTCGCCCAGGGTCTCAAGCTTGTGGGTCAGCAGCAGCGTGCGGGCGCCGCAGCGGGCGGCGGCCGCAGCGGCCTCGGTGCCGGCGTGGCCGCCGCCCACCACCACCACATCGAAGGAATTCTCGCGCATGGCGGCACCCTATAGCAGGAAGTGGCCGGCGCCGGGCGAGGCGGCTGCAAAAAGGCCGCGCGGCCGGCAGCCTCACTTGCCGATGCAGAAATCTCCGAACACCACGTCCAGCACCGCCTCCACCCCCACCCGTCCGGTCAGCCGGCCGAGCGCGCGCAGCGCGGCGCGCAGCGCCTCGGCCGCCAGTTCCGGCAAGGGGGCGCGGATGGCCTCCTCGACCCAGGCCGCCGCCTCGCCCAGCGCGGCGCGGTGGCGCGGCCGGGTCAGGCTGGCTTCCTCGGAAAGCCCGGCCCGCTCGGCCGCTACCGCCTCCAGCGCCACCCGCAAGGCCGCCAGCCCCTCCCCGTCCCGCGCCGAGAGGGCGATGGGCACATGCCCGCCGATCGTGGCCGGTGCCGGCGCCAGATCGGTCTTGTTCGCCACCACCAGCGTGCCGGGGGCCAGCAGCGCCAGCGTCTCCGCATCGGGCGGCTGGTCGGCGGCAAAGACGGCGATCAGCAGGTCCGCCTCCTCCGCCCGCCGCCGGGCGCGGCGCACCCCCTCAGCCTCGATCTCGTCCGGCGTCTCGCGCAGCCCGGCGGTGTCGGCCAGCCAGACCGGCACGCCACCCAGCTCCAGCCGCACCTCCACGATGTCCCGCGTGGTGCCCGCACGGGCCGAGACGATGGCCGCCTCCCGCCCCGCCAGCGCGTTCAGCAGCGAGGACTTCCCGGCATTCGGCGCGCCGACGATGGCGCCCCACAGCCCTTCCCGCAGCCGCTCGCCGCGTCCGCCATCCGCCAGATGCGCGCCGATCTCGGCGGCCAGCGCCGCGCCTTCCCGCCGCACCTCCGCCTCCAGCGTGTTCGGCAGCCCATCCTCGGCGAACTCGATGGCCGCCTCCTGGTGCGCCAGCAGCCGCGTCAGCCGCTCTGCCCAGCCGGCGTAACGCACGGCCAGGGCACCCCCCGCCTGCCGCAGCGCCTGCCGCCGCTGCGCCGCCGTCTCGGCCGCGATCAGGTCGGCGATGCCTTCCGCTTCCGTCAGGTCCATGCGGCCGTTGAGGAAGGCGCGGCGGGTGAACTCGCCCGGCTCGGCGGGGCGTGCGCCGCAGGCCAGCAGCGCCGCCGTCACCCCCTCCAGCACGGCGCGGCCGCCATGCAGGTGCAGCTCCGCCGCATCCTCGCCCGTATAGGAACGCGGGCCGGGGAACCAGAGCACCAGCGCCTCGTCCAGCAGCTCGGCGCTCTCCGGGTGGCGCAGGCGGCGCAGGCTGGCCAGGCGCGGCGCGGGGCGGCCACCGGCGATCCGGTCGAGGATGGCGCCGCTGCCGGGGCCGGAGAGGCGCAGCAGCGAGACGGCCGCGCGGCCGCCACCGGACGCCAGGGCAAAGATGGTGTCGAAGGACATGGGTGCAGATATCTTTCAAGCGCGGCCGGGGGGCGCCGCCCCCTGGCCCCCCGCCGGGGTGGCAACGGCCACCCCGGACCCCGCGGTCAGCCTTTGGCGACCACGTCCTTCTCGGTCAGCATCAGGCGGCGGGCGCGGCCGCCCTCGACCAGATGCGCCGCCAGGATCTCGTCGATGTCGGCCGTGGTCTCGGCCTTGTACCAGACGCCCTCGGGGTAGATGACGATGGCGGGGCCGAATTCGCAGCGGTCGAGGCACCCGGCCTGGTTCACCCGGATGCCGGGGATGCCAAGCTCCTTGGCGCGGGCCTTCATGTAGTCCTTCAGCTTCTCGCTGCCGCGCGCGGCGCAGGAGCCGCGGCGGTGCCCATCCGGGCGCCGGTTGCAGCAGACGAAGACATGCGCCTGGAAATAGGGGGGCGGATCGGAAAGGTCGTTCATCGGCGCGATTCCCTGAAGCCTGCCGGCCGGGGAGAAAGCCCCGCCGCCCGGCCCATTTAGGCAGCCCGGGCGGGGTCGGCCAAGGGGCCGGTCACGGTGGCGCCGCGCGGGTGCAGCCAGCCCTTGACGCTGCCGCCCACGCGTGTCGAATCGTACCCGCATGCCGCAGCTCTCACTCCTCTCCCCCCTCGGCGCGCTCACCCTGTCCGAGGAGGATGGGGCGATCGTGGCGCTCGACTGGGGCCGTGGCCGGGACCAGACGGAAACCCCCGTCCTCCTCGCCGCGCGCGACCAGCTCCAGGACTATTTCGACGGTCAGCGGATGGTCTTCGACCTTCCCCTGGCCCCGCATGGCAGCGCCTTCCAGCGGAGGGTCTGGGCCGCCCTGGCCGAGATCCCGCCCGGCGAGACGCGCAGCTACGCCGCCCTGGCCGCCGGCCTGGGCTCCGTGGCGCGGGCGGTCGGGCAGGCCAACGGCGCCAACCCGATTCCCATCATCATCCCCTGCCACCGCGTGGTCGGAGCCAACGGCGCGCTGGGCGGTTACTCCGGCGGCGAAGGCCCCGCCACCAAGCGCTACCTCCTGGACCTCGAACGACGCAGCCTGCGCCAGCAAGGAACCCTCCTATGAACCATGCCATCCGCATCCACGAACATGGCGGCCCCGAGAAGATGGTGTGGGAGGAAGTGCCCGTCCCCGCGCCGAAGCCCGACGAGGTGCTGGTCCGCCACGGCGCGGTGGGCCTGAACTACATCGACGTGTATTTCCGCACCGGCCTCTACAAGCTCCCCTCCCTCCCCGCCACGCTGGGCATGGAGGCGGCGGGGGTGGTCGAGGCGGTGGGCAGCGAGGTCTCCGGCCTCGTGGTGGGGGACCGCGTGGCCTATGCCATGGCGCCCATCGGCGCCTACTGCCAGGCCCGCACCATCAAGGCGGACCGCCTGGTGAAGCTGCCCGACGGCATCGACGACAAGACCGCCGCCGGCATGATGCTGCAGGGCATGACCGCCCAGTACCTGCTGCGCCGCACCTACCCCGTGAAGGCGGGCGAGACCATCCTGGTGCATGCCGCCGCCGGCGGCGTCGGGCTGATCATGTGCCAGTGGGCGAAGCAGCTCGGCTGCACCGTCATCGGCACCGTCTCCACGCCGGAGAAGGCCGAGCTCGCCCGCGCCCACGGCGCCGAGCATGTGCTCATCTCCGGCCAGGACGACCTGCCCGCGCGGGTGAAGGAGATCACCAACGGCGCCATGCTGCCCGTGGTCTATGACAGCGTCGGCAAGGACACCTTCATGGCCTCGCTGGACTGCCTCGCCCCGCTCGGCATGATGGTCTCCTACGGCAATGCCTCGGGCGCCGTGCCGCCGGTCGATATCGGCATCCTCGCCGCCAAGGGCTCGCTCTTCCTGACGCGCCCGACGCTGGCCACCTACACCGCCAAGCATGCCGACCTGGTGGCCACGGCGACCGATTTGTTCTCCGTCGTGCTGTCCGGCGCGGTGAAGATCGAGGTCAACCAGACCTACGCGCTGAAGGACGCGGCCGAGGCGCACCGCGCCCTGGAAGGCCGCCGGACCACCGGCAGCACGGTCTTCATCCCCTGAGGCAGAGCCCGCCGGCCCCGGCGGGCCGGCCTGCGGCTCAGCCGGGCAGGAAGTAGCGGTAGCGGTAGATCTCCCGCATCCCCAGCGCCTCGTACAGGCCCCGCGCCGCGGTGTTGGTGGCCGAGACCTGCAGCCAGCCCGTGGTGGCGCCCTGCGCCTGCCCCCAGGCCGCGCCGGCGGCCAGCAGCCGGCGTGCCATGCCCCGGCGGCGGAAGGCGGGCGCCGTGGCGATGTCGAAGAAGCCCAGCAGCCGCCCATCGGCCGCCACCTGCCCCGCCGCGGCGGCCTGGCCTTCCACGCGCAGCAGCAGCCAGGCGGCCGGCACCATCATCAACGCCGGCGCCTGCAGCTTCTCGGCCCGCCGCTTCTCCGTCTGGTATTCCGCCGTGGCCAGGACCGAGAGCCACTCCTCGGTCGGTGCCGGCAGCACCTCCAGCGCGGCGTCCTCAGCGGCGAAGCCCGCCAGCGGCCCCGCCATCACCAGCGACGCATCGGCCTCGCGGTAGCCGCGTTCCAGCAGCGCCTCCTCCAGCCCGGGCGGGTCGAGCGGCGTGGAGCGGAAGCGCGGGGTCATGCCGATGCGCCGGTAGGCGGCGGCGATGCGCTCCAGCCGCTCCGGAAGCCCGGCATCCTGCGAAGGGTCGATGGCGCTGGCCGCGTTGGCGCGCCCCGTGCCGCCCAGGAAGGCCCGCACCAGGAACGGCCCGTCGAACGCCGTGCGCAGCGCCGGCACGGCCGTGTGCGAGGCCCGCTCCAGTTCCGCCACCGAGACACCCTGCCAGGACCTGCCCTGCATCCGCCCATCCCCTTCTGTCGGCCCGGCGCACCCTAGCGCCACGGGCGGAGAAGCGAGGCACGCAGTCCGCGAAGGGCAGAGGTCATAAAAAAGCCCGGGGGAATGAATTCCCCCGGGCCTTTCTGTCAGGCTGCCGCAGGGGAGCCGAGGCGCGGGCCGCGACGCCGGGCCGGAGCGTCCCGGCGCAGCATTGCAATCCCGTCCCGGCCCTGACCGGCAGCTTGCAGAAAAATCAGGTGTTCATGGCGTCGAAGAAGTCCTGGTTGGTCTTGCTGTACTTCAGCTTGTCCAGCAGGAACTCCATCGCATCCTGCGTGCCCATCGGGTTCAGGATACGCCGCAGCACCCACATCTTGGTCAGGGTGGCGCGGTCGATCAGCACCTCCTCCTTGCGCGTGCCGGACTTGGTGATGTCGATCGCGGGGAAGACGCGCTTGTCGGAGAGCTTGCGGTCGAGGATGAGCTCGGAGTTGCCGGTGCCCTTGAACTCCTCGAAGATCACCTCGTCCATGCGGCTGCCCGTGTCGATCAGGGCGGTCGCGATGATCGTCAGGCTGCCGCCTTCCTCGATGTTGCGGGCGGCACCGAAGAAGCGCTTCGGCCGCTGCAGGGCGTTGGCGTCCACGCCGCCGGTCAGCACCTTGCCCGAGGACGGCACCACCGAGTTGTAGGCGCGGCCGAGGCGGGTGATGGAGTCGAGCAGGATCACCACGTCCCGCTTGTGCTCGACCAGCCGCTTGGCCTTCTCCAGCACCATCTCCGTCACCTGCACGTGGCGGGTGGCCGGCTCGTCGAAGGTGGAGGCCACGACCTCGCCGCGCACGGTGCGGGCCATGTCGGTGACTTCCTCGGGCCGCTCATCGATCAGCAGGACGAGCAGGAAAACGTCGGGGTGGTTGGCGCTGATGCTGCGGGCGATGTTCTGCAGCATCACGGTCTTGCCGGTGCGCGGCGGCGCCACCACCAGCGCGCGCTGGCCCATGCCGATCGGCGCCACCAGGTCGATGACGCGCGGCGTGTAGTCCTTCTGGATGCCCTTCGCGACGCTCTCGAACTCCGGGTTCTCCATCTTCAGCCGGCGCGTCGGATAGAGCGGGGTGAGGTTGTCGAAGTTGATCCGGTGGCGCAGCGCCTCGGGCGGCTCGAAATTGACGGTGTTGACCTTCAGCAGCGCGAAGTAGCGCTCCCCGTCCTTCGGCGCGCGGATCTGCCCCTCCACCGTGTCGCCGGTGCGCAGGCCGAAGCGGCGCACCTGGGCGGGGGAGACATAGATATCGTCCGGGCCGGGGAGGTAGTTGGACTGGGGGCTGCGCAGGAAGCCGAAGCCATCCGGCAGGATCTCCAGCGTGCCGTCGCCATGGATCGCCTGATCGTTCTCCGCCAGCTGCTTCAGGATCGCGAACATCATGTCCTGCTTGCGCAGGATGGATGCGTTCTCGATCTGCAGCGACTCGGCGAAAGCGAGCAGGTCGGCGGGGCTCTTGGCCTTGAGTTCAGAGAGGTGCATGGGTCGGACGCATTCCGTTCCGGCGGGGAGCAGTCGGGACATCTGCGGAGGGCGGGCAGCGCGGCCTGCCTGCGAGCCGTGGCCGCATGAGGAACGCGGCCGGCCATGTCCCGGATAAGGAGGGAGGGAGTCTCGGCGCCAGAACAGGCGAAACCCTGCGCTTAACGCCCTTGACGGGAAGTGCCGAAGGCTAGGTTCGCCCGCCGGACTCCGTCAATGGGCAAAGTAGACCACGCAGCGCGATTTTCAAGGCAGCCGGCGGCGATTTTCAGCGCCGCCTCGGCGGTACCTCAGAACGGCTTCACGATCACCATGATGACGATGAGGATCAGCAGCACCGTCGGCACCTCGTTCATGGCGCGCCAGTAGCGCTCGGTGCGGTGCCGGGCATCGGCGACGAACGCCTTCCGGGCATAGGCCAGGTGGTGATGGAACCAGGTCATGCCCAGCAGCCCGGCCAGCTTGCCGTGCCACCACCCGGCCGACCAGTCCACCACCCCCGGCGTCAGCACCAGGGTCACGCCGAAGATCCAGGCCGAGATCATCGCCGGATTCATGATGCCGCGCAGCAGGCGGCGCTCCATCACCTTGAACAGCTCGCTCTGCGCCGAGCCGGGCTCGGCGGGGGTGTGATAGACATAGAGCCGCGGCAGGTAGAACAGCCCCGCCATCCAGGCGAAGACCGAGAGCAGGTGCAGCGACTTGGTCCAGGGGTACCAGCCGGCGAGGAAGCCCAGGTCCATCATGCCACTCCAAGCAGCGCCGGCAGCTCCGCCATGCTGCGGAAGGGCTCGGCCCCCTGGGCGCGCAGCATCGCCTCCGGCATGTCCCACACCAGCGCCAGCACGCGGCAGCCGGCGGCGCGGCCGGCGCGGATGCCGGGCAGGCTGTCCTCCACCACCACGCAATCCTCCGGCGCGGCGCCGCAGGAGAGGGCGGCGGCGCGGTAGATGTCGGGGTAGGGCTTCGGCCGGTCCACATCCTCGAAGGAGAAGACGCGCCCCTCGAAGGCCGCCGCCAGGTCGAGCCGCCCCAGCTTCGCCGACAGCTCGGCGCGGGAGGAGTTGGAGGCGCAGGCCAGCGTCATCCCCGCCGCGCGCAGCGCCGCCACGGCGGCCTTGGCGCCCGGCACCGGCACCACGTCGCGCGCCATCCGCTCGGTCAGGCGGCGGGACATGCGGGCGGGCCAGTCATCCGGCACGGGGCCGAAGCGCTGCTCGATGATCGGCATCATGTCCGGCACGGCGCGGCCGAGGAAGATGTGCTGGCATTCCTCGGGCGAGACCGGCCAGCCGCGCTCCGTCAGCTCCTCGGCCACGACCATGGCGGCCAGCGCCTCGCTGTCGGCCAGCACGCCATCGCAGTCGAACAGGATGGCGGCGGGCCGGGAGGCGGCGGCGCGCATCACGCGGCGTCCCGGGCGCGGGCGTGCGGGCAGTCGCGGTGCACCTTGGGGCATTGCCGGGCGCCGGCGAAGGAGCAGAGCGCCCGGTTGCCGCCGCGCACCCGCCGCACCAGCCCGGCCAGCGAATCGATGAAGCCGGCATCGCTGTTCTGCGCCGGCACGCGGAAATAGCCGGGCAGGTGCAGCTTGTGGGCCAGCTCCTTGTACTCGACATCCAGCTCCACCAGCGTCTCGGAATGCTCCGAGACGAAGGCGATGGGGCTGACCAGCACCGCCACCTTGTCCTTCGCCGCGTGCTCCAGCGCCGTCTCCAGCGAGGGGCCGATCCATTTCTGCGGCGTGACGCGGGACTGGTAGCAGATGCCGCTGTCCAGCCCCTCGATGCCGAGCTGGCGCACCACCGCCTCCACCGTGCGCTCCACCTGCCACTGGTAGGGGTCGCCGCGCTTGACGATGCTCTCCGGCAGGCCGTGGGCGGAGAACAGCAGGCGCAGCCTCACCCCCTCCGGCAGCTCGGCGCGGGCGGAATCGTAGGCCGCGCGCACCATGGCGGCGGTGGAGCGGGCGAAATCCTCGTCCGAATGGAAGCAGCACAGCGCCTTGGTGGGCAGGTCCAGCCCCACCTTCGCGCAGGCTTCCTGCCAGTCCTCCATGGAGGAGCCGGTCGTGGTGGTGGAGAATTGCGGGTAGAGCGGCAGCAGCACCGCCTCCTCCGCGCCCCACGCCTTCACCGCCCGCGCCGCCTCCTCGGCGAAGGGGTGCCAGTAGCGCATGGCGATGAAGCAGCGCGCCTCCACCTCCGGCGCCAGGGCCCGCTCCAGCGCGGCGCCCTGCTCCTCCGTCAGCTCGCGCAGCGGGGACTTGCCACCGAGGATGGCGTAGTTCTCGCTGGCCGCCTTGGTGCGGCGCGCGGCGATGAACTTCCCCAGCCAGGGCCGGATGAAGCCCGGCACCCGCAGGATGGCGGGGTCGGTGAACAGGTTCTCCAGGAAGGGCCGGACCGCTTCCGGCGCGTCCGGCCCACCGAGGTTGAAGAGGATGATGGCGACGCGGGGGCGGTGGGGTTCGGACATGGTTCCGGAAATGCCACGGAAGGGGGTTTGGTCAAGAGGCAGGCGGATGACAGGAGAGCGGAATCGGGAGCTCCGGGCCAGGCATCCCGCAACCGTTCCTTGTCCCGGCGGGTCGGCTTCCCTAGTTGGAGGCCTGAAATGGCCTTGCAGGCGCTGACATGACTGAAAAGAATGATCCTGTGATGAACGACCAGACCCAGCCCGCGGAAACGCCGGCCGCCGAACAGCAGCAGACCCCCGCCCAGCCCGCCGACGCCATGGCGCGCCTCGCCGAGCTGGAGGCCGAGCTGGCGCAGGTGAAGGACCGCTGGCTGCGCTCCGAGGCGGAGATGCAGAACCTGCGCGCCCGCACCAAGCGCGAGGTGGAGGATGCCCGCGCCTATGCGGTGCAGAAATTCGCCCGCGACGTGGTGGAGGCCGCCGACAACCTCCGCCGCGGCCTGGAGGCGCTGCCCGCCCCCCGGGAGGACGAGGCCGAGCTGCTGACCAAGCTGCGCGGCGGCTTCGAAGGGGTGGAGCGGGCCTTCCTCGCCATCCTGGAGCGCAACGGCGTGGCCAAGCACGATGCCACCGGCAAGCCCTTCGACCCCGAGCTGCACCAGGCGATGGCGCAGCAGCCGCCGCCGGAAGGCGTGGCCGTGGGCACCGTCATCCAGGCCTGGACCCCGGCCTGGACGCTGAACGGCCGCCTGCTGAAGCCCGCCATGGTGGTGGTGGCCGGCGAGGGCGTCTCGGAAACCGCGTGAGCGGCGGAATAAGCGGTGGAATAAGCGGCGGAATGAGCGGTGGACCGGGCGCCATGGCGCTGCGGCCCGTCGCCGCGGCCGAGCACCCTGCCCTGCTGGCCCTGAACAACCGGCACGCCGCGGCGGTGAACGCCCTCACGCCCGAGGCCTTCGCCGCCCAGTGCGCCGGCGCCCTGCTGGCGCTGGCCGCCTGGGAGGGGGAGCGGCTGCTCGGCTTCCTCCTGGCCTTCGGGCCGGAGACGCCGGAGCGCGGCCCCAACCACGCCTGGATGCGCGCCCGCCACCCGGAGGCCGCCTATGTCGACCGCGTGGTGGTGGACGCGGCGGCGCAGGGCCAGGGCCTCGGCCGCCGGCTCTATGCCGCGCTGGCCGCCCTGCCGGGCGTGGCGGCGCTGGGCTGCGAGGTGAATCTCGACCCGCCCAACCCGCAGAGCATGGCCTTCCACCGGCGGCTGGGCTTCCGCCCCGTCGGCCAGGCGACGGACCCGCGCAACGGCAAGCGGGTGGAATACCTGCTCTGCTCCGCTGCACGTTTTTTGCGCAGCCCGGGCGAGTCGCCCTTGTCCGGGGCGGCGCGGCTCAATACATCGCAGTCACAACCGTCCGGCACCGCTTTCCCGCCCGGGCGGTCACCCCAACACCCCGCCTGATGAGAACAGGGGATGGGCGCGGCGCCAGAGACAGGGCCGCCCCCATCCGCCGCAAAGGAGAACTCGGATGAGCAAAGTCATCGGCATCGATCTCGGCACCACCAACAGCTGCGTCGCCATCATGGAAGGCGGCGATGTGAAGGTGCTGGAGAATTCCGAGGGCGCGCGTACCACCCCGTCCATGGTCGCCTTCGCCAAGAATGGCGAGCGGCTGGTGGGCCAGGCCGCGAAGCGCCAGGCGGTGACCAACCCGACCGACACGCTGTTCGCCGTGAAGCGCCTGATCGGGCGCCGCTTCGACGACAAGATGGTGCAGAAGGAAGCGGGCCTCGCCCCCTTCAAGATCATCCGCGCCGACAATGGCGATGCGTGGGTCGAGGCCGGCGGGCAGAAGCAGGCGCCGCAGCAGATCAGCGCCAACGTGCTGACCAAGATGAAGGAGACGGCCGAGGCCTATCTCGGCGAGAAGGTGACGCAGGCCGTCATCACCGTCCCCGCCTACTTCAACGACAGCCAGCGCCAGGCCACCAAGGAGGCGGGCGCCATCGCCGGCCTCGAGGTGCTGCGCATCATCAACGAGCCGACGGCCGCCGCCCTCGCCTACGGCATGGACAAGAAGGCCACCGGCACCATCGCGGTCTATGACCTCGGCGGCGGCACCTTCGACGTCTCGATCCTCGAGATCGGCGACGGCGTGTTCGAGGTGAAGTCCACCAACGGCGACACCTTCCTGGGCGGCGAGGATTTCGACCAGCGCGTCATCGACTACCTGGCGGACGAGTTCAAGAAGGAGAACGGCATCGACCTGCGCGGCGACAAGCTCGCCCTGCAGCGCCTGAAGGAGGCCGCCGAGAAGGCCAAGATCGAGCTGTCGAGCGCCAAGCAGACCGAGATCAACCTGCCCTTCATCACCGCCGACGCCACCGGGCCGAAGCACCTCGTCCTGCAGCTCTCCCGCGCCAAGCTGGAGAGCCTGGTGGACGACCTGGTGCAGCGGACGCTGGAGCCCTGCAAGCTGGCGCTGAAGGATGCCGGGCTGAACGCCGGCGAAATCGACGAGGTGATCCTGGTCGGCGGCATGACCCGCATGCCCAAGGTCATCGAGGCGGTGAAGACCTTCTTCGGCAAGGAGCCGGCCCGCAACGTCAACCCCGACGAGGTGGTCGCCATCGGCGCCGCCATCCAGGGCGGCGTGCTGAAGGGCGAGGTGAAGGACGTTCTTCTTCTGGATGTGACGCCGCTCTCCCTGGGTATCGAAACCCTGGGTGGTGTCTTCACGCGCCTCATTGATCGCAACACGACGATCCCGACCAAGAAGAGCCAGACCTTCTCCACCGCCGACGACAACCAGACCGCGGTCACCATCAAGGTGTTCCAGGGCGAGCGCGAGATGGCGGCGGACAACAAGCTGCTGGGCAATTTCGACCTGCAGGGCATCACCCCGGCTCCCCGTGGCGTGCCGCAGATCGAGGTCTCCTTCGACATCGACGCCAACGGCATCGTGTCGGTCAGCGCCAAGGACAAGGCGACGGGCAAGGAGCAGCAGATCAAGATCCAGGCGAAGTCCGGCCTGTCGGACGCCGATATCGAGCGCATGGTGAAGGACGCCGAGGCGAATGCCGAGGCCGACAAGAAGCGGCGCGAGGCGGTCGAGGCCAAGAACCAGCTCGAGGCGCTGATCCACACGACCGAGAAGTCGCTGAAGGACAACGCCGAGAAGGTGCCGGAGGCCGAGAAGGGCGAGGCCGAGGCTGCGCTGGCCGCGGCCCGCACGGCGCGCGAGGGCGACGACCTGGAGGCGATCAAGGCCGCCACGGAGCGCCTGGGCGCCGCCGCGATGAAGGTGGGCGAGGCCGTCTACAAGGCCGCCCCCGCCGAGGGCGCGGCCGAGGCCCAGGCCCAGCCCGGTGCGGAGACCAAGCCGGGCGAGAAGGTGGTGGACGCCGAGTTCGAGGATGTCGACCCCAGCAAGAAGAAGCCCAGCTGAGGCGCCCAGCGCTAGGGTGAATCAGCCGCGCTGAATCCACGGGCGCCCGGCTCCGACGAAGGGGTCGGGCGCATCGTCGTTCCGGAGCTTGGGGGACAGGCCGCACCATGGCCAAGAAGGACTACTACGAGACCCTGGGCGTGGCCCGGGGCGCGGGCGAGGATGAGCTGAAGAAGGCTTACCGCAAGCTCGCCATGAAATATCACCCGGACCGCAACCCGGGCGACAAGGCCGCCGAGACCTCCTTCAAGGAGGTGAACGAGGCCTATGACGTGCTGAAGGACGCCGAGAAGCGTGCCGCCTATGACCGCTTCGGCCATGCCGCCTTCGAGGGCGGCGGCGGCGGGCCGGGTGCCGGCGGCTTCGGCGGCGGCAACCCGTTCGGCGGCGGCGGCTTCGAGGACATCTTCGCCGAGATGTTCGGCCAGTTCGGCGGCGGCGCCGGGCGGCGCGGCGGCGGCGCGGCGGCCGGCCGCGGCGCCGATCTGCGCCACGCGGTGGACATCTCGCTGGAGGAGGCCTTCGCCGGCACGCGCACGACCATCCGCGTGCCCACCAGCGTGCAGTGCGACGCCTGCGACGGCACCGGCGCCGAGGGCAAGGCCAGCAGCGCGCAGCAGACCTGCACCACCTGTGCCGGCGCCGGCAAGGTGCGGGCGCAGCAGGGCTTCTTCCTGATCGAGCGCACCTGCCCCACCTGCGGCGGCACCGGGCGCGTCATCAAGAACCCCTGCAAGGTCTGCCAGGGCGCCGGCCGCGTGCAGCGCGAGCGGACGCTGAACGTCACCATCCCGGCCGGGGTGGAGGACGGCACGCGCATCCGCCTCTCGGGCGAGGGGGAGGCCGGGCTGCGCGGCGCCCCGGCGGGCGATCTCTACGTGGACATCGCCGTCCGCCCGCACGCGCTGTTCCAGCGCGACGGCGCCAACATCTTCGTCCGGGTGCCGCTGCGCATGACGCAGGCGGCGCTGGGCGGCGCGGTGGAGGTGCCGACCATCGATGGCGGGCGCTCGCGCGTCACCATCCCCGCCGGCACCCAGACGGGCGACCAGTTCCGCCTGCGCGGCAAGGGCTTCTCCGTGCTGCGCTCGGCGGCGCGGGGGGACATGTATGTGCAGGTGGCGGTCGAGACGCCGCAGAACCTCACCGCCCGCCAGCGCGAGCTGCTGGAGCAGTTCGAGGGCGAGGTGGGGCAGAACGGCAATTCCTCGCCCGAGAGCGAAGGCTTCTTCGCCAAGGTGAAGGATTTCTGGGACGGGCTGGGGCGGTAGAACAGCCGCCGCGCCGGGCGGAGGAGGCACCCCCTCCCCCGGCACCCGCCCTCCGTTTCACGGGAAACAGCATGACGCTCCGCATCGGCATCGCCGGCCTCTCGGGCCGCATGGGCACGCTTCTCGCCGAGGAGGTGGCGGCCGCCGGCGCCACCCTGGCCGGCGGCACCGGGCGCGGCGACGATGCCGGCGCGCTCTTCGCGCAGAGCCAGGTGGTGATCGACTTCACCAACGCCGCCACGGCCGAGACGCATGCGGCGCTGGCGGCGCGGCACGGCAAGCCGCTCATCCTCGGCTCCTCCGGCCTCTCGGCGGCGCAGGAGGCGGCGGTGGCCGCGGCGGCGGAGTCCGTGCCGGTGGTCTATGCCGCCAATTTCTCGCCCGGCGTGGCGCTGCTCTTCGCCATGGCCGAGCGCATGGCCGCCGCCCTGCCGCCCGAGCAGTACGACGCCGAGATCGTCGAGATGCACCACCGGCAGAAGGTGGACGCCCCCTCCGGCACCGCCATCGGCCTCGGCCGCGCCGTGGCGCGCGGGCGCGGCAAGACGCTGGAGGAGGTCGGCATGGAGAGTGGCCGGGACGGGCATACCGGCCCCCGCGCCACCGGCCCGATCGGCTTCGCCGCGCTGCGCGGCGGGCAGGTGGTGGGCGAGCACACCCTACTCTTCGCCGCCGGCAGCGAGCACATCGCCCTCACCCACCGCAGCTTCGACCGGCGCGTCTATGCCACCGGCGCGGTGCGGGCGGCGCTGTGGGCGGCGCGGCAGCCGGCCGGCCTCTACGACATGAAGCACGTGCTCGGGATGGGCTGAAGGCAGCGCGCGGCGGGGGCGGCAGCCCCCTGCGCGTGACGCCGCGATGAAACGCGGCACTGCGATGCCCCTTCCTCCCTTGACCCCCCGTGCGGCGCTTGCGACACAGCGCGCGCCGCGATTCCGCGGGGGATAGCCAGGCCGGGGCGAGCCGGTCGCCATCGCGACAAGAGGACGATAAGGCCATGCGCGACAAGGGCGAATATCTGTTCACCTCGGAGTCCGTCTCCGAAGGCCACCCCGACAAGGTTGCCGACCGCATCAGCGACACGGTGCTGGACGCCTTCCTGGAAGCCGACCCGTATGCCCGCGTGGCCTGCGAGACGCTGGTCACCACCAACCGCATCATCCTGGCCGGCGAGACGCGCGGCCCGGCGAGCGTGACGCCCGAGCTGCTGATGCACCTCGCGCGCATGGCGGTGCATGACATCGGCTACGACCAGGAAGGCTTCTCCTGGAAGAACGCCGAGATCGCCTGCCACCTGCACGCCCAGTCCGCGCACATCGCCCAGGGCGTCGACGCCTCCGGCGAGAAGGACGAGGGCGCCGGCGACCAGGGCATCATGTTCGGCTATGCCTGCACCGAGACGCCGGACCTGATGCCGGCGCCGCTCTACTACGCGCACCTGATCCTGCGCCGCATCGCCGAGCGCCGCCGCACCAACGACAAGTCGGTGCGCGGCCTGCTGCCGGATGCCAAGAGCCAGGTGACGCTGCGCTACGTGGACGGCAAGCCGGTCGGCGTCGCCTCGGTGGTGGTCTCGACCCAGCACGAGGAGGGCATGACCCAGGCGCAGGTGCGCGATCTGGTCCGCCCGATCGTGGTGAGCAGCCTGCCTGAGGGCTGGAGCGTGCCGGAGGACGAGTTCTACGTGAACCCGACCGGCACCTTCGTCATCGGCGGCCCGGACGGCGATTGCGGCCTGACGGGCCGCAAGATCATCGTCGACACCTATGGCGGTGCCGCGCCGCATGGCGGCGGCGCCTTCTCGGGCAAGGACCCGACCAAGGTGGACCGCTCGGCCGCCTATGCCTGCCGCTACCTGGCCAAGAACGTGGTCGCCGCCGGCCTGGCCGAGAAGTGCACCATCCAGGTCTCCTACGCCATCGGCGTGGCCAAGCCGCTCTCGGTGTATTTCGACCTGCACGGCACGGGGCGCGACGTCGACGAGGTGAAGCTGGCCAAGGTCGTCAACGACATGGTCAACCTCTCCCCCCGCGGCATCCGCGAGCACCTGCACCTGAACCGCGCCATCTACGCGCCGACCTCGGCCTATGGCCATTTCGGCCGCACGCCGGACCCGGAGAAGGGCACCTTCACCTGGGAAAAGACCGACCTGGCCGCCGAGCTGAAGCGCGCCTTCGGCCGCTGAGCTGCCTTCGCGGCGGGAGGGGCAGGTCCCCTCCCGCCCGCGCCCGCCTTCCGCGTGGCGCCGTCCCGGGGAAGTTTTCCCCTGAATCCACACGGTTTTCCCCAGCATGAGCGAAGCGCCGCCCCCCGTTCCCGACCGGCTCTACGGGCGCCGCCGCGGCCACCCGCTGCGCCAGCGCCAGCAGCGCCTGATGGACGTCACGCTGCCCCGCCTCGCCCTCGACCCGGCCGACCCGCTGGCCGCCTTTCCGGTGCGCCCGCGGGAGCTGTGGCTGGAGGTGGGCTTCGGCGGCGGCGAGCACGCGCTGGCGCAGATCGAGGCCAACCCGCAGGCCGGGCTGATCGCGGCCGAGGTGTTCGAGAACGGCATCTGCTCGCTGCTGACGCGGCTGGTGCCGGAGGAGCAGGAGGCCACCGCGCCGCTGCCGCCCAACCTGCGCCTCTGGACGGAGGATGCGCGCCGCCTGCTGCGCGCCCTGCCCGAGGCCAGCCTCTCCCGCCTGTTCCTGATGTTCCCCGACCCCTGGCCGAAGGCGCGCCACGCCAAGCGCCGCTTCGTCCACCCCAGCATCATCCCCGTGCTGGCGCGGGCCATCCGCCCGGGCGGCGAATGGCGCATCGCCACCGACGACCCGACCTACCAGGAATGGGTGGCGGAGGTGATGGGCGCGCAGGATGCCTTCACCCGCGTCTCGCTCGAGCTGAGCCGCCCCGAGGGCTGGCCCGGCACGCGCTACGAGGCCAAGGCGCTGCGCGAGGGCCGGCAGCCCATGTACTGGGTGTGGCGCCGCCAGGGTTAAGCTACCCTGCGTTGCAGGGCCGCCACGGTGCCGCGGCTCTTTTTGTATCCCTGAACAAGGGAATTGACGTGACCTCACCGCTCACGACAACGTGCGGTGGTGATGCTGCAACTTTCCCCGGACCCCGAGCATGAAGCTGGCCGTCGTGGCGCGGAGGCCCTGGCCGCCGAGCGGGGGGGGAATCTGCCCTGGTGCGGGCCGGCGGCCGTCGCCCTGGCCTCGGGGTGCAGCTACGCCGAGGCCTGCGCCCTGCTGCGTGCCGCCTCTCCCCCGCACTATCCGGCCACGGGCGAGATCGTCACCGCCTACTGGCGGGACGTGGTGGCGGCGC
>NZ_JCACVY010000100.1:0-16533 GCF_058833935.1 Roseomonas sp. TS2
TCTGGTACCGGAAGGATTCTCGCTGGTGGCGGCGCTGCTGCCGCCGCTGTGGTTCCTGCGGCACGGGATGTGGCTGGTGCTGGTGCTCTATCTGGCGCTGGCCGTGCTGGCGGCGGTGCTGCTGCCGGGGGCGCTGCGGCCCTATGCCTGGCTGGGCGCCCACTGGCTGGCGGGGCTGCACGCGCAGGATCTGCGGCGCTGGACGCTGGCGCGGCGCGGCCTGCAGGCCGCCGCCGTGGTGCTGGGCGCGGATGAGGAATCGGCCCTGCTGCGCGCGCTTGCCGCGCGGCCGGCCCTGGCGAGGGCCGAGGCAGGGGCCATGATGGAAGGGAAGGCGGCATGAAGGTCGCGGTCGTCGATCCGGGTTCGGGCAATCTCGCCTCGGTGCTGCGCGCGCTGCACCGCGCGGCGCGGGATGCAGGCGTGGAGGCCACCATCACCGTCGAGACCGCCGCCGAGGCGGTGGCGGCGGCGGACCGCATCGTCATGCCGGGGCAGGGCGCCTTCGCCGCCTGCCGGCGCGGGCTGGAGGCAATGCCCGGCATCATCGAGGCGGTGGACGAGGCGGTGACGCGCCGCGCCGTGCCCTTCCTCGGCATCTGCGTCGGCATGCAGCTGATGGCGCAGCGCGGGCTGGAGCATGGCGTGACGCCGGGCCTGGGCTGGCTGGAGGGCGAGATCGCGCCGATGGACCCGCGCGACGCCGCCGGCGCGCCGCTGCCGCTGCCGCAGATGGGCTGGAACGCGCTGCGCTTCACCCCGGGCGCGCACCCGGTGCTGGCCGGCATCACCCCCGGCGACCACGCCTATTTCGTGCATTCCTACGCCCTCTCCGGCGGCCGGCCGGAGCAGCTGCTGGCCACCGCCGAGTATGGCGGCCCCGTCGCCGCCGTGGTGGGGCGGGACAATCTCGTCGGCACCCAGTTCCATGTCGAGAAGAGCCAGTTCACCGGCCTTCGCATGCTGGCCAACTTCCTCTCATGGCACCCGTGAATGTCCGCCTCTCAGCATGAGCTTCTGGTCGAGCGCGCCGAGTCGCTCGACGACATGGACCTGGCCGACCTGTGCGAGGCCACCGACGCCGCCATCATCGAGGGCGGCGGCTTCGGCTGGGTGGAGCCGCAGGGGCGCGAGGCGCTGGCGCGGCATTTCCGCGGCGTGCTGCTGGTGCCGGGCTGCGAGCTGTTCATCGCCCGGCTGGACGGCGTGCCGGTGGGCTCGGCCCAGCTCATCCGCCCGCCGCGCAACAACGAGGCGCAGGCCTTCGGCGCCCAGCTCACCCACGCCTACATCGCCCCCTATGCGCGCGGCCACGGCCTGGCGCGGCTGCTGGTGCGGCGGGTGGAGGAGCGCGCCGCGGCGCTCGGCCACCGCGTGCTGAACCTCGACGTGCGGGAGACGCAGAGCACCGCCATCGCGCTGTTCGAGGCGCTGGGCTACACGCGCTGGGGCACCCACCCGGCCTATGCGCGGGTGCGCGGCCGCACCGTGGCCGGGCACTACTACCACAAGCTGCTGGAGCCGCCGCACGGCCGGCCGCTCGACATGCGGGCGGGCGCGCCGCAGAACTGAGGCGCGCCCTGGACGCCGGCGCCCCCGCATCCCATCTGCCCAGGCACAGTCTTGCGGGAGGGAAAGGCCATGCTGGGCAGGTTGCTGGGTGCCATCACCGGTGATGCCGGACAGGTTCGGCCGGAGGAACTCGGCCCCCGCTTCCAGGAGGCGCTGCTGCCGGACGAGGCGGTGATCGTCGCCTTCCGCACCGTGCGGGACGGCTTCGCGCTGACCGACTGGCGCCTGCTGGTGATGGACCGCCAGGGCCTCACCGGCTCCAAGGCGGAGATCCTGAGCATCCCCTACAAATCCATCCGGCGCTTCGCCGTCGAGGTCGGCGGCACGGCGGAGCTGGAGGAGGAGCTGAAGGTCTGGAACCATGGCGGCGAGCCCGTCACCCTCACCTTCCGGCGCGGCGGCGGCGCGGCCATGGCCGCCCAGGCCGTGCTGGCCCAGCGCCTGCGGGGCGGGTGATGCCGCGCGACGGAGCGGGGCGCCCGGCGGCCCGTGGCGGAGAGGCCGCTTGCGCGGCGCCGATGCCGGTGGTCCAGTCCTTCCCCATGAGCGAGACGACGTTGGATGTGCAGGGCCTGACCTGCCCGCTGCCCGTGCTGAAGGCCAACAAGGCCCTGCGCGCCCTCCCCCCCGGCGCGAAGCTGACGGTGCTGGCCACCGACCCGGCCAGCGTGAAGGACTTCCAGGCCTACAGCCGCGAAACCGGCCATGCGCTGGTCTCCTTCAGCGAATCCGCCGGCCTCTACCGCTTCACCCTGCGCAAGCGGGAGGACCAGCCCAAGCCCGCCGCGCAGGATTGAGGCCGCGCCATGAGCGTGCTGCTGGTTTCCCACCGTGCCTGCCTCGGCCATGAGAATGGCGAGGGCCACCCGGAATGCCCGGACCGCCTGCGCGCCGTGCTGGCGGCGCTGGAGGGGGAGG
Organism: Roseomonas sp. TS2; assembly: GCF_058833935.1. NCBI lineage: Bacteria > Pseudomonadati > Pseudomonadota > Alphaproteobacteria > Acetobacterales > Roseomonadaceae > Roseomonas > Roseomonas sp. TS2. Next base: position 2,491 of record NZ_JCACVY010000100.1, read on the forward strand.
AATTCGCCACGCTGATCCAGGAGGAGGCGCCGCGCGCCACGCCGGAGCAGCTCGCCCGCGTCCACCCGGCCGAGTATGTGCAGGCCATCCTCTCGATCCGCCCCGCGCCGGGCGAGACGGTGATGCTGGATGGCGACACCGGCATGAACGGGCACAGCGCCGAGGCGGCGCTGCGCGCGGCGGGGGCCGGCATCGCGGCGGTCGATGCGGTGTGCCGCGGCGAGGTGCGGCGGGCCTTCTGCGCCGTGCGCCCGCCCGGCCACCACGCCGAGCCGCGCCGGCCGATGGGCTTCTGCCTCTTCGCCAACGCCACGGTCGCCGCGCGCCACGCCCAGGCGGCGCACGGCATCGCCCGCGTGGCGGTGCTGGATTTCGACGTCCACCACGGCAACGGCACCCAGGCGGCGGTGGAGGCCGACCCCTCCATCCTGTTCCTCTCCTCGCACCAGTCGCCCTGCTACCCCGGCACGGGGATGGAGCACGAGACGGGGGTGGGCAACGTGCTGAACGCCACGCTGGAGCCGGGGGCGGACAGCGCCGCCTTCCGCGCCGTGTGGCGGGACCGTCTGCTGCCGGCGCTGGAGGCGTTCCGCCCCGGCCTCGTCGTCGTCTCGGCGGGCTTCGACGCCCATGCGCGCGACCCGCTGGCGCAGCTCCGCCTGCGGGAGGCCGATTTCGGCTGGCTCACCGGCCAAATCTGCGGCATCGCGGACCGGTTGTGCGGCGGCCGGGTCGTCTCAACGCTCGAAGGCGGCTATGATCTGGACGCGCTGGCGGCTTCCGCCGCCAGCCATGTCCGGGCGTTGATGAACGCCTGACGCCGCTGCCCTGTCACCTGCCCCACTTGGCCCCGAGGTTGCTGCCCCATGCCTGAGACGCCCACCCGTCCGGACGTCGCGTCCCTGTCCTTCGAGGCGGCCCTGGCCGAGCTGGATGCGATCGTGAAGAAGCTGGAGGGGGGTCAGGCCCGGCTGGAGGAGGCGATCGCCGACTATGAGCGCGGCGCCGCGCTGCGCCGCCATTGCGAGGCCAAGCTGGCCGAGGCGGAGCAGAAGGTGCAGGCCATCGTCGCCGGCCCCGGCGGCGGCCCCGAGGGCGCCACCCTGCGCGAGATGGCCTGAGCACCATGGCCGAGACCTCCCCGACGCTGCTGCCGGAGGCGCTGCGCGCCGCCGCGGCCGAGATCGAGCGCGCGCTCGACACGCTGCTGCCGGCCGAGGAGGGCGCCGAGGCCCGCCTCTACGCCGCCATGCGCCATGCGGCGCTGGGCGGCGGCAAGCGGATGCGCGGCTTCCTGGTGGTTGAGGGGGCGGCGCAGTTCGGCGTCTCCCGCACTTCGGCGCTGCGCGTCGCCGCCGCCATCGAGATGCTGCACGCCTACTCGCTGGTGCATGACGACCTGCCGGCGATGGACAATGACGACATGCGCCGCGGCAAGCCCACGGTGCACAAGGCGTTCGACGAGGCCACCGCGATCCTGGCCGGCGACGCCCTCCAGGCGCAGGCCTTTGCCGTGCTGGCGCATGAGGACACGCATTCCGACCCCGCCGTGCGCGCCGAGCTGTGCCTGCGCCTGGCGCTGGCCGCCGGCCCGCGCGGCATGTGCGGCGGCCAGATGCTGGACATGCTGGCCGAGGACGGCACCGAGCCGCCGACCGAGGCCGGCATCGGCCGGCTGCAGCTGCTCAAGACCGGCAAGCTGATCGAGTTCTCGGCCGAGGCGGGGGCCATCCTCGGCAAGGCGCCGGGGCAGCAGCGCCACGCCCTCTGCGCCTATGGGCGGGAGCTGGGCGCCGCCTTCCAGATCGCCGACGACATCCTCGATGCCACGGCCAGCGAGGCCGAGACCGGCAAGCGCACCGGCAAGGACGCCGAGGCCGGCAAGGCCACCCTCGTCGGCCTGCTCGGGCTGGAGCGGGCACGGGCGCAGGCGGAAAGACTCGCCGCCCAGGCCCGCGCGCATCTCGACAGCTTCGGCGAGCGTGCCGATCTGTTGCGGATGCTGGCCGACTACACCATCGCCCGGAGGTCCTGATGGCGAACCCCCCGAACACGTTCGCCCCTCCGTCGTCCGGCGGCGGTGGCGCGCCGCCCGCCACGCCGCTGCTGGACCGCGTGCGCGTCCCCGCCGACCTGCGCAACTTCTCCGGCGAGCAGCTGCGCCAGCTGGCCGACGAGCTGCGCGCCGAGACCATCCACGCCGTCTCCCAGACGGGCGGGCATCTCGGCGCCAGCCTTGGCGTGGTGGAGCTGACGGTGGCCATCCATGCCGTGTTCGACACGCCGCAGGACCGGCTGATCTGGGATGTCGGCCACCAGACCTACCCGCACAAGATCCTGACCGGGCGGCGCGACCGCATCCGCACGCTGCGCCAGGGCGGCGGCCTCTCCGGCTTCACCCGCCGCTCGGAGAGCGAGTACGACCCGTTCGGCGCGGCGCATTCCTCCACCTCCATCTCGGCCGGCCTCGGCATGGCGGTGGCGCGGGACCTGAAGCGCGCCACGGCGCGCAAGGCCCCCTCGAGGCGCGACGAGCAGAACGTCATCGCCGTGATCGGCGACGGCGCGATGAGCGCCGGCATGGCCTATGAGGCGATGAACAACGCCGGCGCCATGCGCTCCCGCCTGATCGTGGTGCTGAACGACAACGACATGTCGATCGCGCCGCCCGTCGGCGCCATGTCGGCCTACCTGTCGCGGCTGATCTCGTCGCGCCCCTTCCTCAGCCTGCGGGAGATGATGGCGAAGCTGGCGCGGCGCTTCCCCGCGCCGCTGGAGCGCGCAGCCCGCCGCGCCGACGAATACGCCCGCGGCCTGCTGACCGGTGGCACACTGTTCGAGGAGCTGGGCTTCTACTATGTCGGGCCCGTCGACGGGCACAACATGGACCACCTGCTGCCGCTGCTGCGCAACCTGCGCGACGCGGAGGATGGCGCGCCGATCCTGCTGCATGTCGTCACGCAGAAGGGCAAGGGCTACGCCCCGGCCGAGGAAAGCGCCGACAAGTACCACGCCGTCTCGAAGTTCAACGTCGTCACCGGCACCCAGGCCAAGGCGCCGCCGGGGCCGCCCACCTACACCAAGGTGTTCGCCCAGGCGCTGATCGCCGAGGCGGAGGCGGATGAGCGGATCGTCGGCATCACCGCCGCCATGCCCTCCGGCACCGGCATCGACGCCTTCCAGAAGCGCTTCCCGAAGCGCACCTTCGACGTGGGCATCGCCGAGCAGCACGCCGTCACCTTCGCCGCAGGCATGGCGACGGAGGGGATGAAGCCCTTCGTGGCGATCTACTCCACCTTCCTCCAGCGCGCCTACGACCAGGTGGTGCATGACGTGGCGCTGCAGAAGCTGCCCGTGCGCTTCGCGCTGGACCGCGCCGGGCTGGTGGGCGCCGACGGCGCCACCCATGCCGGCGCCTACGACATCGCCTATCTTGGCTGCATTCCCGAGATGGTGCTGATGGCCTCGGCCGACGAGGTGGAGCTGGCCCACATGGTCGCCACCTGCGCCGCCTATGACGAAGGCCCGACGGCGCTGCGCTTCCCGCGCGGCGAGGGCTTCGGGCTGGAGCCGGTGCCGGCGCGCGGCACGGTGCTGGAGATCGGCCGCGGCCGCGTGCTGCGCGAGGGCGGCAAGGTGGCCATCCTCAGCTATGGCGCGCGCCTGCAGGAATGCCTGAAGGCGGCCGACGAGCTGGCCGCGCGCGGCCTGCCCTGCACGGTGGCCGATGCGCGCTTCGCCAAGCCGCTGGACACTGGCCTGGTGGAGCGGCTGGCGCGTGAGCACGAGGTGCTCATCACCATCGAGGAAGGCTCGGTCTGCGGCTTCGGCGCACTGGTGATGCAGCATCTGGCCTGGAAGGGCGCCTTCGACCACGGGCTGAAGTTCCGCCCGATGGTGCTGCCGGATCTCTTCATCGACCACGACACGCCCAAGGCGCAGTACGAGGCCTGCGGCCTCTCGGCGCGCGGCATCGTGGAGACGGCGGTGGCGGCGCTGGGCGTGGAGAGCGCGGTGCGCCCGGCCAGAGCCTAGAAGAAGCGTTCTTTTTTGAAAAAAAGAACCAAAAAACCTTTGTCGGTTTGGCGGCACGCTTGCTTGGAGCGCGACGCCAACTGACAAAGTCTTTTTGCTTCTTTTTCTTCAGAAAAAGAAGATGACTTGATCCTGGAGTCTCCCCGAATGCCCAAGCAGCGCGCCGATGTGGCGCTGGTCGAGCGCGGCCTGGTGGAAAGCCGCGCTAGGGCGCAGGCGCTGATCATGGCCGGCAAGGTGTTCTCCAACACCCGGCGGGTGGAGAAGCCCGGCCAGCCTGTGGCCGAGGACACGCCGCTGGAGGTGAAGAGCCAGGAGCACCCCTGGGTCAGCCGCGGCGGCATGAAGCTCTCGCACGCGCTGGCGCATTTCGGCCTGGACCCGGCGGGGCGCGTGGCGGTGGATGTCGGCGCCTCGACGGGCGGCTTCACCGACGTGCTGCTGCATCAAGGCGCGGCGAAGGTCTATGCCGTCGATGTGGGCCATGGCCAGCTGGCCTGGAAGCTGCGCAGCGACGAGCGGGTGGTGGTGCTGGAGAAGACCAATGCCCGCCGCCTGGATGCCACGCTGATCCCGGAGCCGCCCGGGGTGGTGGTGTGCGATGCCAGCTTCATCGGCCTGGCCACGGTCCTGCCGGCGGCGCTGGGGCTGGCGGCGCCCGGCGCCTGGGCCGTGGCACTGATCAAGCCGCAGTTCGAGGCAGGGCCGGCGCTGGTGGGCAAGGGTGGCGTGGTGCGCGACCCGGCGGTGCATCAGGCGGTGTGCGACCGGGTGGAAGGCTGGTGGTCGGGCCTGGAAGGCTGGAGGGTGCTGGGGGTGGAACCGAGCCCGATCCTCGGGCCGGAGGGCAACCGGGAATTCCTGATTGCCGCCCGGCGCGAGGGCTGAGCCTCAGGCGGCGCGCGGCGCCGGGCGCTTGTGGGCGCCGGAGATTTCCTGCAGCAGCGACCAGACGCGATGGGGGTCCATCTGGACCTCCGGATCGTTCAGCAGACGATCCAGCTCCAGCAGCTTGGCTTCCATTTCACGGTCCGACATCGGGAGAAACCCTGGGTGCGGCGGTTGCGGGAAGAGTGCAACGCAGCATGCCGGAAAAAGTGGCTCTTATGTGACCGAACTTTACGGCTAGGGCAGAGATTCCGTCACAATAGAGTTAAGATAAAGAGACATCGAGAAAATTTTAGACCGTTGAGGCTATGGCCGGGTGCAACCCGGCCGAACGGGCCTGCGGATGCGACTGGTTGCGGAAGCGCAGCTCGCCATCGGCCGCCGAATCCGGCACGGGGACGCCGAAGAACTCCATGCGGGTGACGCAGGCGGCGGCGACGATCCGCTGCGCGGCGGGGGTGGTGAAGAAGCGGCGCACGGCGCCTTCCAGCTCCAGCGTCTCGCGCAGGCTGCGCCACTCGGCCCGCTCGATATCCTCCAGGAACACGGAGACGATGCCGGGCCGCCTGCCGGAGAGGCGGCCGGCGGCGGCCCGCTCCAGCCGGCCGACGATGGCGGCGGCCACCGCGTTCTCCCGCCCGGCGCGGGCGGCCATGACGAACATGCTGCCGCCGGAGGGGGCGGCCGTCACCGCCAGATGCGCGTCGGGGCCGAACAGGCTGCGCAGGTGCTGCGGCAGGGCGGCGCCGGACATCTGCGCGCCGGCCAGCACCAGCGGGTCCAGCTTCAGCACGGCGGAGGCGGAGCTGTCCTGGCGCCTGTGGTCGGCCAGCAGGGCGCTGACGCGGCGCTGCAACTCGGCCAGCTCCTGCGGGCCGTGGATGCCCTCGGGCAGGGTCATCTTCAGCAGGTAGCGGCCGGGATGCGCGGCCAGCCAGGTCTGCAGGTCCGGGTTGATTCCATCCACCAGGGCGAACCAGTCGCCCCGGTGCAGTTGGCGGCCCTCCTCGGCCGAGACGGTCTCGCACACCAGCTCGGCCGATTCGCCGTCGCGGCTCAGCAGCAGGTCGTGGGGCGTGCCCTCGGCCAGGCCGGTGAAGGCCACGGTGAAGCCGCGGGCCCGCTGGCGGGCCGCCTCCCGCAGCAGGTGGAAGAGCGGGATCAGGGTGCCTTCGCCGGTCAGCCCCTCCAGCAGGCGCTGGCGCAGCCGCTCACGCGATTCCGGGGGAAGGGCGTCGGCCAGGGCCACGGCCTCGCGCACCAGGGCGAGGATGCGCTGCTCGGCCGCGTTGGGTGCGGCAGGGCCGGCGGAGTCGCGCGGGTCGGCCAGGCGGGCCAGCAGGAGTTCCAGCGCGTGGCGCTGCTGCGCCGCCCGCCCCATCCAGGAACGCGGCCGGGCGCGTTCCGCGATGTCCGCCATGCGCCGGCTCCAGGATTCCGTCCCGGCCAGGGAGAGGAAGTGGCGGCAGGCTGTGGTGGGGTCGGTGTCGGCCGCTGGAGCATCGAGGTACATGCGGAAGCCTCGGCTGGTCTGGTCTGTCCCTTCTAATCCTGAGGCGTCACTAAATAGTCAAGTGTGGTGGTCGGGATTGGCCGCTTCGCCCGTGGCAATCGCGCTCAATTGCGCGGCAGGCGGGGCCGCTCCGGCGCATCCGGGTTCTGGGCGCGCTGGCGCAGCAGGTGGTCGGCCAGCACGCAGGCCAGCATCGCCTCGCCCACCGGCACGGCGCGGATGCCCACGCAGGGGTCGTGCCGGCCTTTCGTCAGCACCTCCACCTCCTGGCCGAAGCGGTCCACCGAGCGGCGCGGCGTCAGGATGGAGGAGGTGGGCTTCACCGCGAAACGCGCCACGATGGGCTGGCCGGTGGAGATGCCGCCCAGGATGCCGCCCGCATGGTTGGAGAGGAATTCGACGATACCATCCGGGCCCATGCGCATCTCGTCGGCATTGGCCTCGCCATCCAGCGCGGCGCTGGCGAAGCCCTCGCCGATCTCGACGCCCTTGACGGCGTTGATGCTCATCAGCGCGCCTGCGAGGTCGGCGTCCAGCTTGCCGTAGAGCGGCGCGCCGAGGCCCGCCGGCACGCCTTCCGCCACCAGCTCGATGACGGCACCGAGGGAGGAGCCGGCCTTGCGGGTGGCGGCCAGCTTCTCCTCCCAGGCCGGCACGGCGCCGGGGTCGGGGCAGAAGAACGGATTTCTGTCGGTCTCCGCCCAGTCCAGCCGGGCGCGGTCGATGCCGAGGGGACCCATGGCGATCATGGCGCCACGGATCACAACCCCCGTCCCCAGCACCTTGCGGGCGATGGCGCCGGCGGCGACGCGCACCGCCGTCTCCCGCGCGCTGGAACGGCCGCCGCCGCGATAGTCCCGCACGCCGTATTTCAGGTGGTAGGCGAGGTCCGCATGGCCGGGCCGGAAGCGGTCGGCGATCTCGCCGTAATCCTTGCTGCGCTGGTCCTGGTTCTCGATCAGCAGCGAGATGGGCGTGCCGGTGGTCACGCCCTCGAACACGCCGGAGAGGATGCGGACCTGGTCCGGCTCCTGCCGCTGCGTCACGAACTTGCTCTGGCCGGGGCGGCGCTTGTCGAGGAAGGGCTGGATGTCCGCCTCCGAGAGCGGGATGCCGGCCGGGCAGCCATCCACCACGCCGCCGATCGCCGGCCCGTGGCTCTCACCCCAGGAGGTGACGCGGAAGAGATGGCCGAAGCTGTTGTGCGACATAGCGGGACACCGGCGGAGCTGTCTGGGCCGCCGTTTATGGGCGAAGCCTCGCCCCGCCGCAAACCGGCCGGATGAGGAAGCGGCGGGGAGGCTTGCCTGCCCCTCGCCGCTTCTCAGCCGGCCGCCGCCCTCAGTCGCCGCTCTGCGGCGGCTTGCGCCGCCCGCCGGCCGGGAACACGTCCACCGGCCCGCCCAGCGTGGCGGCCAGCTCGTTCATCTCGCCCGGCTGCACCTCGCCGGGCTGGATCGGCTGGCGGATGGTGCCGCTGGCCGTCTCCTGCTGCTCCGCCTCGCCGGTGTGGCTGTGGCGGATGGTGCCGCTGTCATCGCCCGAGGCCGGGTCGACGGGCGTCCGCTCGGGCGGATGCGCGGTGGGCTGCTTCTCGGCCATGGAGCCTCCTCAGGATTTGTGGGCGGGGTCGTGCACGTGGTGCCGGTCCCGCTCGCCGCCGCCGCCGGAGATGCGGCTGTTGCTGCTGTTGGTGGACGAGCCGGGGGTCGGCCCGCTGTCGTCGCCGCCGCCCTTGTGGCCGGTGGCGGCGGATTTCGACGGGTCCTGGCGGTTCTGGTGGCTGCTGCCGGGGCCGCCGTGACGCATGGCGTCGGGGTTCTTGTCGGGCATGGTCAACGGTCCTGCTGGTAGCCCTGGTTGTGCGTGTTCTGCGCGATGTCCGCGCTGCGGCCCTGGTTCTGCGGGATGTTGTTCTGCGGCCGCGCGTGCTGCTCGCTCTTCTGCTCGGGCGTCTCGGTGGCACCGCCCGGGCCTTTCGGCCGGTTGGCGGGCGGCACGGGGGGCATATGCGCCTTGCTCATGGCTTTCTCCTCGATCCGTGGAACAGCGCGTGGGCGCTCAGCGGAGATTGCGGGCGGCGGCTTCCGCGCGCGCGGCGCGGCTATCCTGCTCGGCCCGCCCACCTGTCTCGATGGCCGCCTCGCCGGAGCCGGTCTCCTGCTGCCGCTCCGCCGCGGCGGCGTCGCCCTCGGCGCCAGGGGAGGGCGGGGCGGCGGGCGCGCCGGATGCGGGCGTGGGCCCGTGGGCTGCCGGCGGCAGCGGTGGCTCGTGCTGGCTCATGCGCGCTTCCCCTGATGCGGCCCTGATTGGCCACATGGGGAAGCAACCGTCCGGAGGGGGCGAGGTTGCCGCGCCGCCTGGCGGCGGCGGCGCGGATCAGGAGTCGCGGATCAGGCGCCCTTTGTCAGGCGCCGCGGATGGGGCGCCCCGGATGAGGCGCCCCGGATGAGGCGCCACGGATCAGGGGGCGACGGAGATGTCCGGCGCGTCCTCCGCCTTCATGCCGACGACATGGTAGCCGCAATCGACATGGTGCACCTCGCCGGTGACGCCGGAGCCGAGGTCGGAGAGCAGGTAGAGGCCGGCGCCGCCCACATCGTCGATGGTGACGTTGCGCTTCAGCGGCGCGTTGTACTGGTTCCACTTCAGGATGTAGCGGAAATCGCCGATGCCGCTGGCCGCCAGCGTCTTGATCGGGCCGGCGCTGATGGCGTTGACGCGGATGCCCTGGTTGCCGACATCGACCGCCATGTAGCGCACGCTGGCCTCCAGCGCCGCCTTGGCCACGCCCATGACGTTGTAGTGCGGCGTGACGCGCTCCGCCCCCAGATAGGAGAGGGTGAGCAGGCTGCCGCCCTCCGGCATCAGCGCCGCCGCGCGGCGGCCGACCGAGACGAAGGAGTAGCAGGAGATGTCCAGCGCCTGCAGGAAGGCCTCGCGCGGGGTGTCCATGTAGCGGCCGCGCAGGAACTGCTTGTCGGCGAAGCCGATGGCGTGGACCAGGAAGTCCATCCGGCCCCAGCGCTGCTCCAGCGTGGCGAAGGCGGCGTCGATGCTCGCCTCGTCGGTCACGTCGCAGGGCAGCAGGATGTCGGCGCCGATGCTCTCCACCAGCGGGCGGACGCGCTTCTCCAGCGTCTCCCCCTGGTAGGTGAAGGCGATCTCGGCGCCCTGCGCGGCCAGGGCGCGGGCGATGCCCCAGGCGATGGAGCGGTCGTTGGCGACGCCCATGATCAGGCCGCGCTTGCCGGCCATCAGCGTGCCGGTGGCGGGGGTGGCGTGCGGGGCAACAGCTTCCATTGTCGGGCGGGACCGCTCTGATCGGGGTTGCGAGGGCAGGGGATGTCCCCGGTTGCAAGGGTCTGGCCCTGGTGGCACACCCCCGAGGCCTGGGCAAGGGGGAGCCGTATGACCGCGCCTGATCCGTCCGCCACTGTGTCCGCTGCCGACGCCATTGGCGAATCCGCCGATCCGTTCGCTCTGTTCGCCGCCTGGCTCGCCGAGGCCGAGGCCAGCGAGCCGAACGACCCGAACGCCATGTGCCTGGCCACCACCACGCCCGATGGCTTCCCCTCCGCCCGGATGGTGCTGCTGAAGGGGCTGGATGCGCGCGGCTTCGTCTTCTTCACCAACAAGGAGAGCCGCAAGGGCGGCGAGCTGGGCGGCAATCCGCGCGCCGCGCTGCTGTTCCACTGGAAGACGCTGCGCCGCCAGGTGCGGGTGGAAGGCACGGTGGAGCACGTGGCCGAGGCGGAGTCGGACGCCTACTACGCCAGCCGCCCGCGCCTCTCGCGGCTCGGCGCCTGGGCCTCGCAGCAATCCCGCCCGCTCTCCGGCCGGCCGGAGCTGGAAGGGGCGCTGCGCGAGGCCGAGGCGCGCTTCCCCGGCGCCGACATCCCGCGCCCGCCCTACTGGGGCGGCTACCGGGTGCTGCCGGAGCGGCTGGAATTCTGGCGCGACATGCCCTTCCGCCTGCACGACCGGCGGATCTACACCCCTGCCCCCGAAGGAACCTCCCAGGGCGGCGGCTGGCGGATCGAGACGATCTACCCGTGAGCATCCCGGCGGGGCAGCAGGCGGCGGCGGCGCTGCTGGCCCGCCTGACCGGCGACGACACGCCGGTGGAGACGCACATCTCCGCCGTCTTCATCGGCCCCGACCGGGTGCTGAAGCTGAAGAAGGCGGTGGCGCTCGGCTTCCTCGACTTCACCGCGCTGGCCGACCGCGAGCATTTCTGCCGCCGTGAATACGCGCTGAACGCCGCCGCCGCGCCCGGCCTGTATCGCGGCGTGCACAGGCTGGCGCGCGGCGCCGATGGCGCCCTGGCGCTGGACGCGGACGGCCCGGCCGAGGAATGGGTGCTGGAGATGGCCCCCCTCCCGGCCCCGGATTTCCTCGACGCCATTGCCGGGCGCGGCGCGCTGGATGCCGCCCTGCAGGACGCGCTGGCGGACACGGTGGCGGCGCTGCATGCCGGCCTGCCGCCGGTGGCGGGCTGGGATTCGCCCGGGCGCCTCGGCGCGGTGCTGGAGGGCAATGTGCAGGCCGCCCTGGCCGCCGGCCTGCCGGCGCCGCGCATCGGCGCCTGGGCGGCGGCGGCGCGGGGTTGGCTGGCGCGGCTGGCCCCCGCCCTGGCGGCGCGCGCCGCCGCCGGCGCGGTGCGCCGCTGCCATGGCGACCTGCACCTCGGCAACCTGGTGCTGTGGAAGGGCCGCCCCGTGCCGTTCGACGCGCTGGAGTTCGACGAGGTGCTTGCCACCATCGACACCGGCTACGACCTCGCCTTCCTGCTGGCCGACCTGGACCGCCGCGTCGGCCGCGCCGCCGCCAACCGGGTGCTGAACCGCTACGTGGCCCGCACCGGCGATGCCGGGCTGGTGGCCGGGCTGCCCCTCTGGCTCTCGCTGCGCGACGTGATCCGCGCCCATTGCGTGCACCGGGTGGGGCAGGACGGGCTGCCCTTCCTGGCGGCGGCCGAGGCGGCGCTGCGGCCGCCGCCGCCGCGACTCGTGGCGGTGGGCGGGCTGCAGGGCACCGGCAAGAGCCACGCCGCCCGGCTCTGGGCGCCGGCCATGGGCGCCGCCCCCGGCGCGCTGGTGCTGCGCAGCGACGAGATCCGCAAGCGCCTGCACGGCGTGGCGCCGGAATGCCGCCTGCCGCCCGAGGCCTACGGCGCCGCCGCCAGTGCCGCCGTGCGGGCGGCGCTGGAGGCCATGGCCGGGCAGGCGCTGCGGGCCGGCCACAGCGTCATCGCCGATGCCACCTTCCTGGAGCCGGAGATGCGCGCCGGCATCGCCGCCGTGGCGGCCTCGGCGGGCGTGCCCTTCCAGGGCCTCTGGCTGGAGGCGCCGCTGCCGCTGCTGCGCGCCCGCGTGGCGGCGCGGCGCGGCGATGCCTCGGATGCCGGGCTGGCGGTGCTGGAGCAGTCGGCCCGGCGCGACCCCGGCCCGCTCGACTGGCGCCGGATGGATGCCAGCCAGCCGATGCCGAACGAGATTTAACGAGGCATTTCACCCTGCTTGGCTCTAGCCTGCCGCCCGGCAGGACAGGCGAGGGACGCGCGCTGTCGCTTTGTGTTACAATGCTCCACGCCCGCACGACCGGGCGCCGGACTGGAGGAAGGAGACCGACCGATGGCCTACCGCCGGCTGTTGCTGCCGCTCACTGGAACCGCCGCCGGCGAGGCGGCGCTGAAAACCGCGCTGATGGTGGCGCGGACCTGGAACGCGCATGTGCATTGCCTGCATGTGCGCGTCGATGCGCGCGACGTGGCGCCGCTGGCGGGCGAGGGCCTCTCCGGCGCCATGATCGAGGAGATGATGGCCGCCACCGAGCGCGAGAGCGGCGAGCGCGCCGGGCGCGTGCGCAGCCTGTTCGAGAAGTTCGTGCAGGGGCGGGACGTGACCATCGCCCTCTCCGCCGAGAGCGCGCTGAAGACCGAGGGCCCTACCCTCTCCTTCGAGTCGATCGCGGGGCGGGAGGAGGATGTGGTGGCGCAGCAGTCGCGCCTCTACGACATGGCGGTGGTGCCGCACCCGGAGGCGGACGAGGACGTCTCCTCCTCCGACGCGCTGCACGCCGTGCTGTTCGATTCCGGCCGCCCCGTGCTGATCGCCCCGCGCGAGCCGCCCGCGACCATCGGCACCCGCGTCTGCTGCGCCTGGAACGGCACGGCGGAGAGCGCGGCGGCGGTGGCGGCGGCGCTGCCCTGGCTGCACCATGCCGAGGCGGTGCGGATCCTGCACAGCGAGGACTACCAGCGGCGCGGCCCGGACGCCGAGGGGCTGCGCGCCTATCTGCGCTGGCACAGCATCCAGGCCGAGACGGTGCCCTTCAAGCCGCAGACGCGGGAGGTGGGCGCGGGCCTGCTCGGCGCCGTGCGGGACTTCAACGCCGACCTGCTCTGCATGGGCGCCTACAGCCATTCCCGCCTGCGCCAGCTCATCCTGGGCGGCGTGACGCGGCATGTGCTGGAGAACGCGGACATCCCCGTCCTGATGTGCCGCTGATCTGGCGGGAAGGCCCGGGGGAGGCCCGCCTCTCCCCCGGCGCCGGCCCGGGATACTAGCGCGGGGCGAGGGTGACGCGGTTCCCGGAAGGGTCCATTCCCGCCCCGAGGTTCCGCAGCGCCTGCGCGTGGGCCTCCGGCGTGTTTGCCCGCAGTTCCAGGGCGGCGAGCCCGGCCAGCCCCTCCGGCCGGGTTCCGCCGCTGCGCCAGGTGTTGACCGCGACATGGTGGTGGTAGCCGCCGCTGGCCAGGAAGCTGGCCTGCGGCATGCGCTGCGTCACCGCCAGGCCGAGCGCGGCGTACCAGGCCTCGGTGGCGCCGAGATCGCCGGCGCGCAGGTGCACATGGCCGATCCGCGTCTCCGCCGGCGCCAGGGCGGGGCCGGGGGCCGCGGCCAGCAGGGCGTGCAGGTCCAGCCGGCGCGTCACCATCGCCACGCCCTCTCCTTCCTCGCGGGCCGGGCGCGGCCAGTCGGCGCGGGGGCGGTCGGCATAGACCTCGATGCCGTTGCCCTCCGGGTCCGAGAGGTAGAGGGCGTCGCTGACGCCGTGGTCCGAGGCACCCTCCAGCCGCGTGCCCCGGGCGAGGGCGTGGTGCAGCCAGCCCGCCAGGGCGGCGCGGCCGGGCAGCAGGAAGGCGGTGTGGAACAGCCCCGGCTCGTCGCCGCGCTCGGGGCGCGCCTGGGGTCGGTGCAGCAGCCGCAGCATTGCCGGTGCGGCGCCGTTGCCCAGCCGCAGCGCGGCCGGCTCCGCCGGGTCGGGCTGCGCCTCCAGGCCGAGCAGGCCGGCGTAGAAGGCCGCCAGCCGGGGCGCGTCGCGCGCCGCCAGGGTGACGGCGCCGATGGCGAGCGGCGCCATGGCCGGGTGCGGGTCGGCCGGGTGCGGGTTGGCGGGGCTGGGTGCTGCGGGCATGGCGGGGCCTCCGGGGCTTCGGCCGGACTCTGCGAGGCACCGCGCGGAAAGGGAAATCCCATCCGCGAACCGTCATCATTGACCGCGCGCATGACGAACCCTTCCATCCCAGACCCCCTCTGGCCACGGCCCCCCTGGCCGTGGCCCGGGGCCACTCCTATCCTGGCGGCCGATGCATGCCCCGC
>NZ_JCACVY010000101.1:0-16487 GCF_058833935.1 Roseomonas sp. TS2
GCGCCGGTGAAGTTGGGCGCGCGCTTGGCGAAGAAGGCCGCCTTGCCTTCCTCGTGGTCGGCGGTGAGGAACAGCAGGCTCTGGTAGTGGCGCTCCTGGTCCAGCGCGGTGTGCAGCCCCTCGGAGAGGATCTGCTTGGTCAGCGCCACCGCGGCGGGCGCCTGCGCGGCCAGCACGCGGGCGCGCTCCAGCGCCACGGCGAGCGCCTGGCCCTTCGGCGCCAGCCGGTCCACCAGGCCGATGCGCAGCGCCTCCTCGGCGCCGACCGGCTCGCCATAGAGCAGGATCTGCCGCGCCCGGGCATGGCCCACGCGCAGCGGCAGGGTGTGCGGCAGGCCGAGATCGGCCATCAGCCCCGCCTTGCCGAAGGCGGCCATGAACTGCGCGTCCTCCGCCGCCACGATGGTGTCGCAGGCGCAGGCCAGCGAGAGGCCGGCGCCGGCGGCCCAGCCCTCCACCGCCGCCACCACCGGCTTGGAGCCGCCGACCATGAGGCGGATCATCTGGTGCGCCGCGCGCAGCCGCTCCCGCCCCTGCAAGGGCGTGCGCACATCCATCCCCGAGAGGTCGCCGCCCGAGCAGAAATGCGCCCCGCCACCGGTGATAACGATGGCGCGCACCGCGGGGTCCGCCTCCGCGCGGTCGAGGATGCCGAGCAGCGCGGCGCGCAGCGCGGGCGCGAGCGCGTTGCGGCGGGCGGGGTAGTCGAGCGTCAGGATCAGCACCGGGCCGTCCCGCTCCTCCCCCACGCGCATGACGGGCTGTTCGCCGCTATGGTCGGGCATGGACGTCCTCCTGCTTGCGGCGCTTTGCGCCCTGTCTTTCCGCAGGCTACATTCCGCATACGGGAAATCAATCGGGATATCGAATGGACACTGCCCTTCCCCTGCCCGAGCGCGATCCCGGCGCGCAGCGCGACGTGGGTGCCGTCATCCACGCCATCCGCATCCTGCAGCACCTGGCGGGGGCGACGGGCCCGCTCGGCGTGGCGGCGGTGGCGCGCGGCACGGGCATCAGCCCCAGCACCTGCTTCAACATCCTGCGCACCCTGACGCGGGCGCGCTTCGTCGCCTTCCGCGACAGCGACAAGACCTACACGCTGGGCCTGGCCGTGGCCGAGCTGGCGGCCGGGCTGATCGGCGTCAGCCATGCCGAGCTGATCCGCCCCGAGCTGGAGCGGCTGGCGCTGAACTACGACATGCTGATCGTGCTGTGGCGCGTCACCGAGGATGGCCACATCGTGCTGATCGACCGCGCCCACAGCCACACCGCCGTGCGCGTCGAGATGCGCGTGGGGCTGCGGCTGCCGATGCTGGTGGGCGCGGTGGGGCGCTGCGTCGCCGCCGCGCTGGACCTGCCGGCCGACGAGCTGCGCCGCCGCTTCGCGACGCTCCGCTGGCAATCCCCGCCCAGCTTCGAGGCCTACCTGGCCGATGTCGCCCTCGCCCGGCAGCAGGGCTGGAGCCTCGACCAGAACAACCTCTACCGTGGCCTGATCACCGTGGCCGCCCTGGTGCGGGACCGCAACGGCCAGCCGCGCTTCGGCATCAGCGGCATCACCATCTCCGGGCAGTACGCGCCCGAGACCTTCTCGCGCCTCGGGGAGGAGCTGCGGGAGGTGGCGGCCTTCACCGGGAAGGCCCTGTTCCCCCTGGGCCACGGCATCCCGGATCAGGAATAGCATTTTCCATTCGGAACAGGCGCTTTGCGCATGACAGGCGCGCGCGCATCGGCTCAACTCCTTCGCCAAAAGCGGCGCCCGGCAAGGGCGCCGCAGGGAGGAGGAGAACACCATGAAGGACCTGCACCGCCGCGCGCTGCTGCGCGGCACCAGCGGAGGGCTGGGCATCGCCCTGGCCGGTGGGCTGCTGCCCGGCCTGCCCCGCGCCCGGGCGCAGGATGGCTGGCGGCCGAGCCAGACCGTGCGCGTCATCGTCCCCGCCGCCGCCGGCGGCACCACCGACATCATGGGCCGGCTGCTGGCCAACCACCTGACCCAGCACTGGGGCCAGGCGGCGGTGGTGGAGAACAAGTCCGGCGCCGGCGGCACCATCGGCACCGCCGAGGTGGTCCGCGCCAAGCCGGACGGGCACACCATCCTGCTGGGCAATATCGGGCCGCAGGCCATCGCCCACTCGCTGTTCCGCAACCTGCCCTACCGGGCGGACCAGCTCATCCCCGTCTCCAACATGATCCAGGGGCCGAACGTGCTGGTGGTGCACCCGTCCCTGCCGGTGGAGACGGCGAAGGACTTCATCGCCTATATCCGCGCCAACCCGGGCAAGCTGAGCTATGGCACGCCGGGGCTGGGGCAGTCGCCGCATCTCTCGGCGGTGTGGTTCAGCCAGCTCACCGGCACGCGCGCCACGGCGGTGCATTACCGCGGTGCCGGCCCGTCGATGATGGGGCTGGTGGCCGGCGAGGTGCAGTTCAGCTTCGACAACCTGACCAGCGCCATGGTGCAGGTGCGCGAGGGCCGGGTGCGGGCTTTGGGCGTGAGCAGCGCCGAGCGCAACCCGCAGCTGCCCGACCTGCCGGCGATGCGGGAGGTGGCGCCGGAGCTGGCCAATTACGAGGTGAACACCTGGTTCGGCGCCTTCTACCCGGCCGGCACGCCGGAGGCGGTGGTCGGCGCGTTGAACGCGCAGATCAAGGCGCTGCTGGAGCTGCCGGAGACAAAGAAGCGCTTCGCGGAGATGGGTGGCGTCTCCGCCTATGGCACGCCGGCGCAGTATGCCGCCTTCGTCCGGGCCGAGACGGAGAAATGGGGCGAGGTGCTGAAGCGCGAGGGGCTGCAGCTCGACGCCGGCTGAGGCGGGGGCCGCGAGAGGAAAAGGTGGCCCGGCGCGGCAGCCGGGCCACCGCGCCTCCAACGGGCCTCAGTAGCTGCGCGGCATGCCGAGCACATGCTCGCCCAGGTAGGAGAGGATCAGGTTGGTGCTGATCGGCGCCACCTGGTACAGCCGCGTCTCGCGGAACTTGCGCTCCACGTCGTATTCCTCGGCAAAGCCGAAGCCGCCATGCGTCTGCACGCAGGCCTCGCCCGCCGCCCAGCTCGCCTCGGCCGCCAGCATCTTGCCCATGTTGGCCTCCTCGCCCGGGTTCACCCCGGCCTCGAACTTGGCCAGCCCCTTGTGCACGATGGCCTCCGCCGCCCGCATCTGCGCATAGGCCCGCGCGATGGGGAACTGCACCCCCTGGTTCTGCCCGATCGGCCGGTTGAACAGCACGCGCTCCTTCGAGTAGGCCACGGCCTTCTCGATGAACCACTTGGCATCGCCGATGCACTCGCTGGCGATCAGCAGCCGCTCGGCGTTCATCCCGTCCAGGATGTAGCGGAAGCCGCGCCCTTCCTCGCCCACCAGGTTCTCGGCGGGCACTTCCATGTTGTCGAAGAAGACCTCGCAGGAATTGTGGTTCATCATCGTGCGGATGGGGCGGATGGTCAGCCCCTTGCCCAGCACGGTGCGCATGTCGACGATGAAGGTGGAGAGCCCTTCGGTCTTCTTCGCCACCTGGTCGCGCGGCGTGGTGCGCGCCAGCAGCAGCATCAGGTCCGAATGCTCGGCGCGGCTGGTCCAGATCTTCTGGCCGTTGACGATGTAGCGGTCGCCCTCCTTCTTCGCGAAGGTGCGCAGGCTGGTGGTGTCCGTGCCGCTGGTGGGCTCGGTCACGCCGAAGGCCTGCAGGCGCAGCTCGCCGCTGGCGATCTTGGGCAGGTATTCCTGCTTCTGCGCCTCGCTGCCATGCCGCAGGATGGTGCCCATGATGTACATCTGCGCGTGGCAGGCGGCGCCGTTGCAGCCCTGGCGCTGCACCTCTTCCAGGATCGCCGCCGCCGCGCCGAGGCCGAGCCCCGCGCCGCCATACTCCTCGGGGATCAGCGCGGCGAGATAGCCGGCCTCGGTCAGCGCCTGCACGAACTCGGTGGGGTAGCCCCGCACCTCGTCCAGCTTGCGCCAGTACTCGCCGGGGAAGCGGGCGCACAGCTTGGCCACCTCCTCGCGGATCTCGGCATGCGGGTCGTTCGGCGTGGTCTGCAGCATGGTTGTCCTTCAGGCCGCCTCGGCCGGGCTGCGCAACAGGGAGGAGATGTCGTTCAGGCGGTCCATGCGGCCGATCGTCTCGGCCAGCGCCGTGGCCCGCTCCGGCCCGAGCACCGCATCGGCGAGGCCGCTGAACTTGGCGCGCAGCTCGGCCTCGGTCAGGAAGTTGTCCGGCTCGCCCTTCGGCACGATCACGGTGCGGACGAAGTCCTGGCCGCGCGCGCGCACCGTCAGCTTGCCGGACATGTTGGCCGGGAACTCGGCCTCGATCTCCGGGTCGTTCTCGCAGCGCACGCGCTGCATCATGGCGCGGATCCCGTCATCCTTCAGCAGCGCGTAGCTGTCCCAGCCCATCTGCCCGGTGGACAGCGCCGTGGCGATGACGAAGGGGCCGCTGAACTGGCCGTCGACGATGTTCTGCGGGTTGGCCTTGCGCTCGGCCGGCTCGCCCACCAGCAGCATGCCGGCGCGCGAGATGCCGAGGGTCACGGCCTCGATCTCCTCGGCCTTGAAGCCATGCTCGGCGCGCAGCGCCAGCGCGGCGTCGATGCCCGCATGGCCCCAGCGGCAGGAGGGGTAGGGCTTCACCCCCGTCGCCATCAGCTCCCAGACCTGGCCGAGATCCTGGCAGACACGCTCGGGCTTCGGCTCCGGCGCATAGGCGCGGAGGAAGCCCTGCTTCCCCTCGATGGCCTCAGAAGCACCCTTGAAGCCCTCCCGCGCCAGCGTCGCGGCGGCGAGGCCGGACATGCCCGCCCAGCCCACCTGGAAGCGCTTGGTCCAGGCACCGTTGGCCAGGAATTGCAGGCTGCCCGCGCACTGGCTGAGGGCGATGCCGAGCGCCGATTCCATCCGCGCCGCATCCAGCCCGAAGACCCGCGCGGCGGCGGCGGCGGCCCCGAAGGCGCCGCAGGTGGCGGAAGGGTGGAAGCCGCGGTCGTAATGCGCGCCGGCCGGCAGGGCCAGCGCCAGCCGCAGCGCCACCTCGTAGCCGGCGACGATGCCGGCCAGCACCTCGGCTCCCGAGGCGCCCACCATCTCGCCTACCGTGATGGCGGCCGGGATCACCGGCGCGCCGGGATGCACCACGGCCACCGCATGGGTGTCGTCGAAATCGAGCGAGTGGGCGAGGGTGGCGTTGATCAGCACGGCGCCGGCCGGGCTGTAGGTGGCGTCATCGGCGAAGACGCGGCTCTCGCCCTTGTCCAGCCCCAGCGCCTTCACCGCCGCCAGCAGCGCGGGCGTGCTCTCCGCCTCGCCCCGCGCGCGGACGATGTTGCCGACGAGGTCGAGCACCAGGGCCTGGGCCCGGGCCATCACCTCCGGCGGCAGCGCCTCGGGCCGCAGCCCGGCGGCGAAGGCGGAAATCTCCTGCGTGATACCCATGCCCGGCATATCCTTCCCCTGGTGCCGGGGGCGCGCGGCCCCCGGCTCTTTCCTTGGCCCAGTCTAGCTCGGGCCAGTCTAGCTCAGACCGGGTCCCAGGCGAACACATCGGCGCTGCGGTCGAGCGGCATGAACTGCGCCTTGAGCGCGGGCAGCGCGTGCTCGGCGATCAGCTCCGGCGTCCAGCCTTCCGAGCGGTGCGCGCTGCGCACCGGGCGCGGCTGGTTGAACAGGAAGAGCTCGTTGTTGCGCGCGGCGAAGATCTGCCCCGTCACGTCCTTGGCGGCGTCGCTGGCGAGGAACACGGCGAGCGGCGCGTTCTTCTCCGGCGTCATGCGCTTCAGCTTCTCGACCCGCGCCTTCTGCTCCGGCGTCTCGGCCGGGATGGAGCTGGTCATGCGGCTCCAGGCGAAGGGGGCGATGCAGTTGGAGCGCACCCCGAAGCGCTGCATGTCGAGCGCGATGGACTTCGACAGCGCGGCGATGCCGAGCTTGGCCGCCGAGTAGTTGGCCTGGCCGAAATTGCCGATCAGCCCGGAGGTCGAGGTCATGTGCACATAGGCGCCCGAGCCCTGGGCGCGGAAATGCTCGGCCGCGGCGCGGGAGACGAAGAAGCTGCCGTTCAGGTGGACGTTGATGACGGCCAGCCACTCCTCCGGCGAGGTCTTGTGGAAGATCTGGTCGCGCAGGATGCCGGCATTGTTGACGACGATATCCACCTTGCCGAAGGCGTCCACCGCGGTCTTGACGATGCGCTTGGCGCTCTCCCAGTCGGAGACGCTGTCGGTGTTCACCACCGCCTGGCCGCCGCGCTGCTCGATGATCGCCTGGGTCTGCTGGCCGGGCGTGGCCGAAGTCTCGCCCTCGCCGGTGAGCGAGGCACCGATGTCGTTCACCACCACCTTGGCGCCGGCCAGCGCCATGGCCAGCGCGATCTCGCGCCCGATGCCGCCACCGGCGCCCGTGACGATCGCGACCTTGCCTTCAAGCATCATGCGTTTGCTTCCTTGTCCGTCATGGGCCGGGGAGCCGTGCCCCCCGGCATTCTCGTTCAGGCCATTCCTGCTCAGGCGGGCGTGAACATCGGCACGGGGTAGCCATCGCCCTCGGTGGGCTGGAACTTCAGCGTGACGGGCTGGCCGATGCGGATGGCGGCGAAGTCGGCGCCGATGATGTTGGTCATCATGCGCGGGCCTTCCTCCAGCTCCACATAGGCGATGGCGTAGGGCACCTTCGCGCGCATGATGCTGAAGCTGTAGATGGTGCCGCGGCCGCTGGCCTCGACCCATTCCACCTCGCCCTCGTCGTCGAAGGGGCAGATGGGGCGCGGCGGGTAGTGCGTCTTGCCGGTCTTGCTGTTGCGGCCGATCAGCAGCTTGCCCTCGCGCGCGGCGTCCCAGAAGCGCTGGGTGGAGGAATCGGGCGTGGGCGAGGGAGGGATACGGTCGGTCATGCTCACAGCCTCTCCAGCACCAGGGTCGCGCTGCCATGGCGGGTGCCGAGCGAGCCGCCCGTGCCATGCGCCAGCGCCAGGTCGCAATTCTTCACCTGCACGGCGGGGTGCGCCTCACCGCGCAGCTGCCGCACCGCCTCGATCACCTTGGTGATGCCGCCGCGGTTGGCCGGATGGTTGTTGCAGAGCCCGCCGCCATCCGTGTTGAAGGGCAGGCGGCCGACGCCGGAGATCAGGTTGCCGTCGGACACGAACTTGCCGCCCTGGCCCTTCTCGCAGAAGCCGAGGTCTTCCAGCTGCATCAGCACCGTGATGGTGAAGCTGTCATAGATGCTGGCATACTTCATGTCGGCGGGCTTCACCCCCGCCATCTCGAAGGCGCGCGCCCCGGCGTAGCGGGCGCCGGTGTAGCTCAGGTCGATGCGCCCGCCATCGACATGCTTGATCGCCTCGCCGGCGCCGCGGATGGAGACGAGGGGGCGCTTCAGCGTGCGGGCGATCTCGGGGCTGGTCACCACCAGCGCGCCGCCGCCATCGCTGATGACGCAGCAATCGAGCCGGTGCAGCGGGTCCGCCACCAGCGGCGAGTTCACCACGTCCTCGACGGTGACCACCTTGCGCAGCATGGCATGCTCGTTGTGCTGCGCGTGGTGGCTGGCGGCGACCTTGATCCAGGCCAGCTGCTCCGAGGTGGTGCCGTACTCGTACATGTGGCGCTGCGCGCACATCGCGTACATGTTCGCGATCGCCGGGCCGAAGGGGTACTCGAACTGCACGTCCGGCTGGCGCGGGTCGCCCGGGCGCGGCGCGGTGCCGGTGGCGACGCCTTCCGAGCGCGGCCGGCCGGCGAGGGTGATCAGCGCCACCTTGCACTTGCCCATGGCGATGGCCTCGGCCGCGTGCGCCACATGCACCAGGTAGGAGCAGCCGCCGATATCGGTGGAATCGTAGTGCGTCAGGCGGTTCAGGCCCAGATAGTCGGCCATGCTCAGCGGGCCCATGCCGGGCGCGTCGCCGGCGCAGAAATAGCCGTCCACGTCGGCGCGCGTCAGCCCCGCGTCGCGCAGCGCGCCCAGCGCCACCTCGGCGTGCAGCTGCGCCACGCTCTTGTCCTCGGCCTTGCGTGTCGGGTGCTCATAGGCGCCCACGATGCAGGCCTTGCCTCGGATGCTCACCGGCTCTTCCTTCTGCCGTTGCGGAAATTACTGGACACTGATGTTGCCCGCCTTCGCCACCTCGGCCCAGCGGGTGATCTCCTGCGCGATGAAGGCCGCGAAGGCCTCGGGCGTGGTGCCGCCCTGCGGCGTCAGCCCCGGCGGCTGGGCGGCGAAGGCGCCGATGCGCTCGGCCCAGTCCGGCGTGCGCACCACCGCGTCCATGGCCGCGCCGAGCTTCTCGATGACCGGCGCGGGCGTCGCCGCCGGCGCCTGCACGCCGAACCAAGCCGTGGCGTCGAAATCGGCGAGGCCGCACTCGATCAGCGTCGGCACCTCGGGCAGCAGCGCCACGCGCTCGCGGCTGGTCACCGCCAGCGCCCGGATCTGCCCCTCCCGCACGAAGTTCAGCGCGGAGGGGATGTTGTCCATCGCCGTCTGGATGCGGCCCGCCACCAGCTCGGTCAGCATCGGGCCGGAGCCGCGATAGGGGACATGGGTGATGTCGATGCCCGTGCGCGCCTTCACCAGCTCCATGCAGGCATGCGGGCTGCCGCCGATGCCGGAGGTGCCGTAGTTGAGCCGCCCCGGCGCCTTGCGCGCCGCCGCGAGCAGCGCATCGAAGCTGGCGATGCCGGACTCCCTCGAAGCCAGCACGAGGTTCGGCACCCGCACCGCCAGCCCGACCGCCGCGAGGTCCTGCGGTTTGTAGGGCATGGTGGCGCCATAGGCGGCGTAGTTGATCGCCGCCGTGCCGATGGAGCACATCACCAGCGTGTAGCCATCGGGCGCCGATTTCGCCACCGCGTCGGCGCCGATGTTGCCGCCGGCGCCGCCACGGTTCTCCACCACCACGGGCTGGCCGAGGCGCGCCGAGAGCCGCTCCGCCAGCAGCCGCCCCATCAGGTCGGTGGTGCCGCCGGGGGGGAAGGGAATGATCAGCCGAATGGGCCGCGCGGGCCAGGCTTCCGCCGCCGCGCGTGCCGTGGCGGGCAGCAGCGCCGCCGCCGCCAGCCCCAGGGCCTGCCGTCTGTTCCAGTTGCTCATGCCGCTTCCTCCTCCTGCCGGGGCCGCCTTGTCGCCGGCGGCCTCCCATGGGCTCAGCCTGGCAGCTCCAGCACCGCCTTGGCCAGGATGCCGCGCTGGATCTCGGAGCTGCCGCCATAGATCGTGGTCGGCCGCGCCTCGATGAACTGGCCCGAGGGGTGCAGGTCGCGGTTGCCTTCCATCGGCTTCAGCAGCCCGGCATTCTCGCCGCCGATCTCCAGCATCAGCTCGGTGATGCGCTGGAACAGGTCGGACTGGTGCAGCTTCAGCATGGAGACATCGGCGCCGAGCGGCTCGCCCCGCCGCAGCACGGCGACGAAGGTCTCGTAGAGCGCCTTGTGGTCCTCCAGGTCGCAACGCAGCTTCGTGTAGCGCTCCTGGAACTCCGGCTCGTCATACACCCCCATCCGCTCGGCCAGCATGCGCAGCCGGGAGAGCGCGTAGGCGGATTGCCGCGGCGAGCCCAGGAAGATGCGCTCGAAGCCGAGCAGGGCCTTGGCCATGCTCCAGCCCTTGTTCGGCTCGCCCACGAGGTTCTCGCGCGGCACACGGACGTTGTCGAAGAACACCTCGCAGAACTCGTCATGCAGGCCGAGATTGATGATCGGCCGCACCGTCACGCCGGGGCTCTTCATGTCGATCAGCAGGAAGGAGATGCCCTCCTGCTTCTTGCCGCTCTTGTCGGTGCGGACGAGGCAGAAGATCCAGTTGGCGTCGGTCGCCAGCGTGGTCCAGATCTTCTGGCCGTTGACGACGTAGTGGTCGCCCTCCAGCACCGCCTCGGTGCGCAGCGAGGCGAGGTCGGAGCCGGCGCCGGGCTCGGAATAGCCCTGGCACCAGATATCCTCGCCGGCCAGGATGCGCGGCAGGAAGCGGGCGCGCTGCGCGTCGGTGCCGAAGCGGATCAGCAACGGGCCGAGCATGATCACGCCATGGTCGGGCAGCCGCGCCACGCCGTAGCGCTCGTATTCCTCGATCAGGATGATCTGCTTCGAGGCGTCGAGCCCCATGCCGCCGAGCTCCTGCGGCCAGCCCGGCGCCACCCAGCCCTTCCGCTGCACGATGCGGAACCACTCCTCCCCCTCCTGCCAGTGCAGGCGGTGCGGCGGGTTGCGCAGATGGGCGGGGTATTCGCTCTCGACGAAGCGGCGCACCTCGGCGCGGAAATCCTCGTCGGTCATCGCGTTGTAGTCGGTCATGCCTCGACCTCCGGCTGGGCGGCGGCGAACCGGCGGCGGTGCAGCGCGGCCGTGCCGAACTGGTTGGCCAGCACCATCGCGCGCCGCAGGTAGAGGCCGATATCGGCCTCATCGGTGTAGCCGATGCCGCCATGCAGCTGGATCGCCTGACGCGTCACCAGCAGCGCGGCATCGGCGGCGCGCGCCTTGGCGCGGGCGATGGCGGCGCGGCGCTGGACGGCCGGCGCATCGGCGCGGTCGCACAGCATGGCCGCGGATTCCACGCTGGCGCGGCCGAGGGCGATCTGCACCTTCAGGTCTGCCGCGCGGTGCTGCAGCGCCTGAAAGCTGCCGATCGGCTTGCCGAATTGCTGGCGGGTGCGGAGATAGTCCAGCGTCATGGCGAAGGCCTGGTCCATCACGCCCAGCAGCAGCGCGGCGGTGCCGAGCGCGGCCTCCTCCAGCGCCATCTCCATCTGCATGGCGGAGAGGGTGCCGACCGTCTCGCCGCCCCGGGGGCGCAGCGTGCCGAAGCTGCCGCCATCCTGCGTCGGCTCCAGCGTCAGGTCCGCGCCCTCCGCCGGCTGCAGAATCAGAGAAAATCCCTCGCCCTGGCGCAGCGGCACCAGGAAGGATTGCGCGCCATCGGCCATGGGCAGGAACAGGCGCGGCGCCTCCGGCGTGCCGGGCACCTCGAAGCTGCCGGCGCGCTCCTGCCAGGCGGTCAGCACCAGCGCCTCGCCGGCCACCAGGCGCTCCAGCGGCCCGCTGGCGCCGGCCTCGGCGAGCAGCCGGGCGGAGAGCGCGCCATGCACCAGCGGCTCCGGCGCCAGCGCCGCGCCCAGCTCCTCGGCCAGCGCGCAGAAGGCGCCCATGCCGAGGCCGGCGCCGCCCTGCTCCTCCGGCACGCGCAGGCCGATCCAGCCCTGCTCGCCCATCTGCCGCCACACGGCCGGGTCGAAGCCGGGGGACTGGAAGCGCAGCGCACGGATGCGCTTGCGGTCGCCACCACGCGGCGCGATGCCCGCCGCGCTGTCGCGGATCATGCGGATGGCGTCGTCGCGCTCATCCTCGAGCATCGCGCTCATGCCAGCACCGCCAGGCCGTTGTTCACCACCACCACGTCGCGCTCCACCACGCGGGCGCGGAAGGCGCCGCCCCGCCACATCTCCACCCGGATCGTCTCGCCGGGATAGACCGGCGCGGAGAAGCGCAGCGAGAGGCCCTTCAGCGCCTCGGCGCGGTAGCCGCACAGCTCGCGCAGGATCGCGTGGGTGACGACGCCCAGCGTGCACAGCCCGTGCAGGATGGGGCGCGGGAAGCCGGCGCGGGAGGCCACCTCGGGGTCGGTGTGCAGCGGGTTGTCGTCGCCGTTCAGGCGGTAATAGAAGGCCTGCTCGGGCCGCGTCGGCAGGTCGAGCACGATATCGGGCGCGCCCTCCGGCATCGGGTTGGGCGGGATGACGGGGCCAGTGGGGCCGCCGAAGCCGCCATCGGCGCGCAGGAAGGTGGTGCTGCCGGTCACCGCCAGCAGCTCGCCCGTGGCGGCGTCGGTGATCTCCTTCTCGGAGTAGAGCAGCGCGCCCTTGCCCTCGCCCTTGTCGACGATGCCGGTGACGCGGGTGCGGCCGATCACCTCGCCCTCGGCCGGCAGCGGCCGGTGCAGGGTGATGCGCTGCTCGCCATGCACCAGCCGCACCGCGTCCACCCCCGTCTCCGGGTTGCCCAGCCAGAAGCCGGGGTGGCCCAGCACCACCGCCATGGCCGGCATCACCACCGGCCCCTTCTGGGTGGTGATGTAGGGGAGCTGGCGGGTGTCCATCGGGTCCTGCCCCATGCCGACGGACAGGGCGTAGAACACCGCATCCTGCGCGCGGACGCGCTGGCGCACCTCGGGGATGGGGAAGTTCAGCAGCTTCTCGTAGTCGATCACGCGTCATTCTCCGCGATGTCGATCACCGCGTCGGCGGCGAAGGCGCCCTGCCCCGCGGGCATGGCGAAGACGGGGTTGAGGTCGATGCCCGAGAGGCGCGGCCCGGCCTGATGGGCGAAGACGGAAAGGCGCGAGAGCATCCGCGCCAGCGCGGGGATGTCGGCCGGCGGGCGGCCGCGCGCGCCCAGCAGCAGCGGCGCGCCCTTGATCGAGCGGATCATCCGCTCCGCCTCCGCCTCGCCGAAGGGGCAGCGGCGGAAGGAGACGTCCTTCAGGATCTCGACGAAGATGCCGCCCAGCCCGAACATCGCCACCGGCCCGAAGACCGGGTCGCGGTGCACGCCGAGGATGCACTCGACGCCGCCCGAGAGCTGCTTCGCCACCAGCACGCCCTCGATGCGCGCATCCGGCGCCGCCTTCGCCGCTCGCTGCATCAGCAGGGCGAAGCCTTCGCGCACCGCCGCCGCATCGGCCACGTTCAGCAGCACGCCGCCGATCTCCGACTTGTGCAGGATGTCAGGCGACAGGATCTTCAGCACCACGGGGAAGCCGATGGCCTCGGCCGCCGCCACGGCGCTCTCCACCTCGGCGCAGGCGCGCTCCGGCGCCGCCTCGATGCCGGCCCGGCCCAGGATGCGCTTGGCCTCGGCCTCGCTCGGCGTGGTGGCGGGCAGCGCCACGGCGGCCCCGGCGACAGGGGTTTCGCGCGGCGGCACGGCGAAGGCATCCCCGAAGCGGCCCATGGCGTGGATCGCCACCACCGCGCGCGAGGGGTCCTCGAAGACGGTGAAGCCATCCGCCTCGAACTGTTCCACCAGATGAGGGTCGGCCAGCACGGAGAGGACGAACAGCCGGTCGGGGTGCGCGTCGCGCACCGCCTTCAGCTCGGCGCGCAGGCGCGGCGCCACGGAGGCGGCGCCGCCCGCATGGGTGAAGAAGGCGAGGATGGACTGGTAGCCGCCATCCTGCACCAGCGCGTCGGCGAAGCGGCCCACCAGGGAGAGGTCGTTCAGCGCCTGGGCGGTGCAGTCCACCGGGTTCTGCGGCGCGCAGAAGGGCAGCGCCTCGCGCAGCGCCGCCTGCGCCGCCTCCGGCATCTCCGGCATGGGCAGGCCGATGGCATCCGCCGCGTCCGAGATCAGCACGCCGGCGCCGCCGCTGATGGTCAGCACGCCCAGCGAATTGCCGGCCGGGTAGATGCGCCGCGTGGCCAGGCGGGCGATGTCCAGCATCTCCTCCGTGGTGCGGGCGCGCACCACGCCGTATTCGGCGAGCACCGCATCCGTCACCGCGTCGTCGCCGGCGATGGAGGCGGTGTGCGAGCGCGCGGCGGCGCTGCCCACGGCGCTGCGGCCCACCTTCATCATCACCACCGGCTTGCGGTTGCGCCGCGCCAATTCCAGCGCGGCGAGGAAGCTCTCCGCGTCGCGGATGCCCTCGGCATAGGCGGCGATCACCTCGGTGCCGGGGTCCTGCGCCATCCAGCCGATCATGTGGCCGATGTTGAGGTCCGCCTCGTTGCCGGTGGTCACCACGCAGGAAAGGCCGAGCCGGTGGTCGCGCGCCAGGCCGAACAGGTGCATGCCATAGGCGCCGGACTGGCTGGCGATGCCGATGGGGCCCGGCACCGGCGGGCCGCGCTCCAGGCTGGTGGTGAAGGTGCCGAAGAAGCCGCTGCGGACGTTGAACAGGCCCAGGCAGTTGGGGCCGAGCAGGCGCATGCCGTGGCGGCGGGCGCTGGCCAGCATGGCCTCCTGCGCCGCCACCCCCTCCCCGCCCATCTCGGCGAAGCCGGCGCTGAACATGATGGCGGCCTTGGTGCCGCGCTCCGCCAGTTGCTCCACCGCCTGCGCCGCCGCGCTGGCCGGCACGGCGATGATGGCGACATCCGGCGTCTCCGGCAGGGCGGCGACGCTCTCATAGGCCGTCAGCCCCTGCACCACCTTGCGCTTCGGGTTCACCGGCAGGATGCGCCCCTGGAAGCCCAGCCGCGTCATGTAGTCGATCGGCCGGCCGCCGATGCGCGCCGCCTCGTCGGAGGCGCCGATGACCGCCACCGTGCGCGGGTCCAGCAGCGCCGAGAGCGTCTCCATGGGCAGAACCTGGCCCGGTGGCGTGGCGGTGGTGTCCGGCAATGGCGTCGTTCCCTTCTGACGGAGGCTTTTCCCACGGGAGCCGGAGGGCGCTCCGCCCGGCTGCCGGCGGCCCTGCTGGCCGCGGCGGCGCGGGGCATTCCGCCACCTTCGCCCGTTTCCTTCCCCCGTTCTTTCCATGGCCTTTCCGGCCTGCGCGGAGGCTAGACCCCTCCGCCGATGCATTCAATATGGAGAATGGTATTCCGCGCCCGGAAAAGAGGTGCCCCTCTCGACGCCCGTGCCGCCCCGCCGCAGGATCGGCACCCGAGGCAATGCGGAGGCGGCGGCATGATCGTGGAGAATCCGAGGGCGGTGGGGCTCTGCCCGGAACGGCTGGGCCGGGTCGGGCACTGGGCGGAGGCGCTGGTGGCCTCGGGCCGGCTGGCGGGGGTGACGACGCTGGTGGCGCGGCGCGGCCAGGTGGCCTGGCTGCACAGCACCGGCATGGCCGACCGCGAGCGGGCCGTGCCGATGACGCCCGAGACCATCGTCCGCATCTATTCGATGACCAAGCCGCTCACCAGCCTGGCCATCCTGATGCTCTACGAGGAGGGCCGCTTCCAGCTCGACGACCCGATCACCCGCTTCCTGCCCGGCTTCGCCAACATGCGCGTGGCGGTGGGCGGCGGGCGCGGCAAGATCGACACCGTGCCGGCGGGGCGGGACATCACCTTCCGCGACCTGCTGACCCACACCTCGGGCCTGACCTACGGCTTCATGCAGGCCACGCTGGTCGATGCGCTCTACCGCGAGCAGGGCGTGGACTTCCAGACGGCCGAGACCAGCCTGGAGGATGTGGTGGCGCGCGCCGCCGCCCTGCCGCTGATCGCCCAGCCAGGGCGGGAATGGAACTACAGCATCGCCACCGACGTGCTGGGGCACCTGGTCGCCGTCATCTCCGGCCAGCCCTTCGAGGATTTCCTGCGGCAGCGCGTGCTTCAGCCGCTGAAGCTGGTGGACACCGACTTCCACGTGCCGGAGGCCAAGCACCCCCGCCTCGCCGCCAACTACGCGCGCGGCCCCGGCGACAGCCTGCTGCTGATCGACGACCCCGCCACCAGCCGCTACCTGCGGCCGCGCACCGTCTGCTCCGGCGGCGGCGGGCTGGTCTCCACGGCGGCGGATTACTGGCGCTTCTGCCGCTTCATGCTGAACAAGGGGGAGCTGGAGGGGGTGCGCCTGCTCGGCCGCAAGACGGTGGAACTGATGACCGCCAACCACCTGCGCGGCGACATGGCGGCGATGGGCCAGCCGCGCTGGTCGGAAAGCACCGCCGAAGGCATCGGCTTCGGCCTCGGCTTCTCCGTCACGCTGGACCCGGCGCGGGCGCAGATCCTCGGCACGCCAGGGGAATATGCCTGGGGCGGCGCCGCCTCCACCGCCTTCTGGGTCGACCCGGCCGAGGAGATGGCGGTGATCCTGCTCACCCAGCTCATGCCGTCCTCGGCCTATCCCATCCGGCGGGAGCTGCGGGTGCTGACCTACCAGGCCATCATCGACTGAGCGGGAGAAGGCCGGGGGAAGGAATTCCCCCGGACCCCCATCTTCTTTCTGTCAGCCGGGGGTGCGTGGGCGGCCGAGGAAGCGCTCGAAAGCCGCCAGCGTCGCCTCGCTGACATGGTGCTCGATGCCCTCGGCATCCATCTCCGCCACCTCCGCCGGCACGCCGAGCGCCAGCAGCACATCCACCACCACGCGGTGCCGGGCCTTCACCTCGGCCGCCAGCGCCTGCCCCTCGGCGGTGAGGAACACGCCGCGATAAGGCTTGGAATGCGCCAGCCCCTCCCGCTTCAGCCGGGCGATGGCCTTGATGGCGGTGGCATGGGAGACGCCGAGGCGCCGGGCGATGTCGGTCGGGCGGGCCTCGCCCGTGCCCTCCAGCAGGTCGGCGATCAGCTCCACATAGTCGTGCAGCAGGGCGCTGGCGCGGGCCGAGCGGGCCGAGGCGTGGCGCGCCGCCTCCCGCATCGCGTCGCCGGCCGGGGGGGCCGCCTTGTCATCCTCCATCGCCACCCTGCGCCATGCCCGTGAAGTTGCCGTGATGGGGGGCCTCTAGCAGCCAGGGAAGCCCTTGCGCAAAATGTAGCCTTGGCTTCAACATGGCGCCATCGCTTGAAGATGGCGCCGCTGGTTCCAGATGAAGACACTGTCACGA
>NZ_JCACVY010000102.1:0-15930 GCF_058833935.1 Roseomonas sp. TS2
GCTTCCTGCGGCTGACGGACCGCGCGCTGCCCTGGCTGTGGGGCGCCGCCGTGCTGGTGCTGGGGATCGGCGCCGCCTGGGCGCTGCTCTTCTCGCCGCCCGACTGGCAGCAGGGCGAGACGGTGCGGATCATGTACGTCCATGTCCCGATGGCCTGGCTGGCGATGGGCGGCTATCTCGGCCTCGCCATCGCCTCGCTGATGTCGCTGATCTGGCGCCACCCGCTGGCCGACCTCGCGGCGCGGGAGCTCTCGCCCGTGGGGGCCATGGTCACGGCGCTCTGCCTCGCCACCGGCAGCCTGTGGGGCCGGCCGATGTGGGGCACCTGGTGGGCCTGGGATGCGCGGATGACCTCCGTGCTGGTGCTGTTCTTCCTCTGGATGGGCCACGCCGCCCTGGTCCGCGCCTTCGACGAGGAGGAGCGCGGCGCGCGGGCCGGCGCCATCCTCGCCCTGGTGGGGGCGGTGAACCTGCCGGTCATCAAGTGGAGCGTGGACTGGTTCAACACGCTGCACCAGTCGGCCTCCGTCACGCGGGCGGCGGCGCCGGGGCTGCATGTCGATATCCTCTACCCGCTGCTCACCTGCGCGGCAGGGTTCGGGCTGGCCTTCGCGGCGCTGGTGCTGGCGCGCACGCGGGCGGCGGTGATGGAGCGGCGGGTGCGGCAGTTGCAACTGGCCCAGGCACGGCGACATGACACGCAGCGGCCCGCGGCCGGCCCGGCGGCGGACCTCCAGGCTTGATGCAAGTCATGGAAAAACCTGACAGAAGGGCGGCATGACGCAGCATTGGTGGCATGTGGCCATCTCCTGGGGGCTGGCGGCGCTGGGCTTCGGGGGCATGGCGGTCCTGGCCGCGTGGCGGCACGCGGCGGCGAAGCGGCATCTGGCCCGGCTGGATCCGCGCGAGAGGAGGCGGGCATGAAATCGTCGCGCAAGCGGCGCCGGATGTGGATCGTGGTGCTGGCGGGGCTCGGCCTCGGCTCGGCCACGGCGCTCACCCTCACCGCCTTCCAGGACAACCTGGTCTTCTTCCTGGCGCCGAGCGACATCGCCAGCAAGAACCCGGGGCCGGAGCGCGCCTTCCGCCTGGGCGGGCTGGTCGAGGCCGGCAGCCTCCAGCGCGCCCAGGCCGCC
Source organism: Roseomonas sp. TS2 (assembly GCF_058833935.1). Lineage (NCBI taxonomy): Bacteria > Pseudomonadati > Pseudomonadota > Alphaproteobacteria > Acetobacterales > Roseomonadaceae > Roseomonas > Roseomonas sp. TS2. Next base: position 1,137 of record NZ_JCACVY010000102.1, read on the forward strand.
GATGGCCGCACCGAGGCGCGCTTCCGCGTCACCGACGGGCCGGCGACCATCCCCGTCTCCTATGTCGGCGTGCTGCCGGACCTGTTCCGCGAGGGGCAGGGCGTTGTCACCCTCGGCAAGCTGGGGGCAGACGGGCTGTTCCGCGCCAGCGAGGTGCTGGCCCGCCACGACGAGACCTACATGCCCCCCGAGGTGGCCGACGCGCTGAAGCGCAGCGGCCACTGGGACCCGGCCCAGGGCGCCGCCCCCCCGGCGGCCTCCTGGAACACCCTCTCGCCGGCTGCGGCGCAGGAGCGCAACGGCGGATGATCGCGGAACTCGGGCACTTCGCCCTGGCGCTGGCGCTGGCGCTCGCCCTGGCGCAGAGCTTCGTGCCGCTGCTCGGCGCCGCCCGCAACGATGCCCGGCTGATGGCCGCGGCCGGTCCGCTGGCGGCGGGGCACCTGCTGGCCTGCGCCGCCGCCTTCGGCGCGCTGCTCTGGGCCTTCGCGGTGAACGACACCAGCGTCATCAACGTGGTGCAGAACAGCCACTCGGCCAAGCCGATGCTCTACAAGCTCTCCGGCGCCTGGGGGAACCACGAGGGCTCGATGCTGCTCTGGGTGCTGATCCTGGCGCTGTGCGGCGGCGCGGTGGCCGGCTTCGGGCGGGACCTGCCCTCGGCGCTGCGCGCCCGCGTGCTCGGCGTGCTGGGGCTGGTGGCGGTGGGCTTCCTGGCCTTCGTGCTGATCACCTCCAACCCCTTCGGCCGCGTCTGGCCGCCGCCGCCGGACGGCCAGGGGCTGAACCCGGTGCTGCAGGACCCCGGCCTCGCCTTCCACCCACCGCTGCTCTACCTCGGCTATGTCGGCTACGCCGTCACCTTCGCCTTCGCCGTCGCCGCCCTGCTGGAGGGGCGGGTGGATGCCGCCTGGGGCCGCTGGGTGCGCCCCTGGGCGCTGGCGGCGTGGTCCTTCCTGACGCTCGGCATCGCGCTCGGCTCCTGGTGGGCCTATTACGAGCTGGGCTGGGGCGGCTGGTGGTTCTGGGACCCGGTGGAGAACGCTTCCCTCCTGCCCTGGCTGGCGGGAACGGCGCTGCTGCATTCCGCCATCGTGGTCGAGAAGCGGGAGGCGCTGAAGGTCTGGTCGGTGCTGCTGGCGCTGCTGGCCTTCGGCTTTTCGCTGCTCGGCACCTTCCTGGTGCGCTCGGGCGTGCTGAACTCCGTCCACGCCTTCGCCAACGACCCGGAGCGCGGCGTCTTCATCCTCGGCCTGCTGGTGTTCTACGTGGCGGGGGGCTTCGCGCTGTTCGCCTGGCGGGCGCCCAGCATGGCCCCGGCCGGGCTGTTCCAGCCGCTCTCGCGCGAGGGCGGGCTGGTGCTGAACAACCTGCTGCTCTGCTCCATGGCCGCCGTGGTGCTCACCGGCACCCTCTGGCCGATGTTCGCCGACCTGCTGCTGGGGCAGAAGATCTCGGTGGGCCCGCCCTTCTTCAACACCGCCATCCTGCCGCTGGCCGTGCCGCTGGTGCTGGCCATGGCCGCCGGGCCGCTCATGCCCTGGAAGCGGGCGCAGCTCTGGCCGGTGCTGCAACGCCTGTGGTGGGCGGCGCTGCTGGCGGCGCTGGCCGTGGCGCTGTGCTTCGCCTATGCGGGCGTGCGCATCGGCCCGGCGCTGGGCTTCGCCGCCGCCGCCTGGCTGGTGGCCGGCGCCCTGGCCGACATCTTCGACCGCATCGCCCTGTTCCGCCGCCCCGCCGCAGCCTGGAGCCGGGCGCGTGGCCTGCCGCGCGCCGCCTGGGGCGCCGCCATCGCCCATGCCGGGCTCGGCATCTCCATCCTCGGCATGGCCGGTATGGGGCTGGCGACCGATCGCCTCGCCGCGCTGCGCCCCGGCGCCAGCCTCGCCCATGCCGGCTACGAGTGGCGGCTGGACCGGGTGGAGGACGTGATCGGCCCCAACTGGACCGCCCGCCGCGCCACTGTCACCGTCACGCGCGGCGGCGCCCCCGTCACGGTGCTGACGCCGGAGCGGCGCTTCTTCCCCGTCGGCCGGATGAACACCACCGAGGCCGCCATCCACACCACCTGGCTCTCCGACCTCTATGCGGTGATGGGCGAGGAGGAGGGCGGCACCGCCGTGCTGCGCATCCACCACAACCCGCTCGCGCCCTGGATCTGGCTGGGCGCCGTGATCATGGCGCTGGGCGGCGGCATCTCCCTCAGCGACCGGCGCATCCGGGTGGCGGCCCCGGCGCCCCGCGCCGGCGCGGCGGCGCGGGCCTGACCCGCCGACACCCCATGACCGGAGCCTGCCCATGCCCCTGACCTCCCGCCGCATGCTGATGCTGGCCCCGCTCGGCATCGCCGTGGCCGGCGGCGCCGGCTTCTACGCCATGCTGCGCGGCCTGGGCACGGGCAGCTACGACCCGCGCGGCGTGCCCTCCGTGCTGGTGGGCCGCGCCGCGCCGCCCTTCGCCCTGCCGCCGCTGGAGGCCACCGGCCTGCCCGGCTTCACCGATGCCGAGCTGCGCGACCTGCCGGCGCCGATGCTGGTGAATTTCTGGGCCAGCTGGTGCGTGCCCTGCATCATCGAGCACCCGCAGCTGATGCGGCTGGCGCGCGAGGGCGTGGCCGTCTGGGGCGTCAACTACAAGGACAAGCCGGCCGACGCGGCGCAGTTCCTCACCCGCCACGGCAACCCCTTCCAGCGCCTCGGCGCCGACCAGCCGGGGCGCGTCGCCATCGACTGGGGCGTCTATGGCGTGCCGGAGACCTACCTGCTGGACCGCAAGGGCATCGTCCGCTGGCGCTGGCCCGGGCCCGTGACGCCCGAGGTGCTGGAGCAGGACATCCGCCCGCTGCTGCGGCGCCACGCCTGATGCGCCGCCTCGCCACCCTCGCTTTGCTGGGATGGGCCTCCCTCGCCCCTGCCCTCGGCGTCGGCCTGCCCTCCGAGATGCTGCGCGACCCGGCGGAGGAGGAGCGCGCCCGCGCCATCGGGCGAGAGCTGCGCTGCCTCGTCTGCCAGAACCAGTCGATCGAGGACAGCGATGCGGATCTGGCGCGCGACCTGCGCCGCATCGTGCGCGAGCGTATCGCCGCCGGCGAGGACGACCGCGCGGTGGTGGACTACGTACACGACCGCTACGGCGACTTCGTGCTGCTGCGGCCGCCCTTCTCGGCGGCCACGGCGCTGCTGTGGGGCATGCCGCTGCTGGCGCTGGGCGGCGGCGGTCTGGCCCTGCTGCTGCTGCGCCGCCACCAGCGGGCGGAGCAGGGCGCGTGGCCCGAGCCGGCGCCGCTGACGCCCGAGGAACGCGCCCGGCTGGCGGCGCTGGAGGATGACGCCACGCGATGATCTGGCTGCTGTTCCTGGGGCTGGCGGCGCTCGCCCTGGCGCCGCTCGGGCTCGCGCTGCTGCGCCCCGCCCGCCTCACCGGCCGGCGCGAGGCCGACCTCGCCCTCTACCGCGCCCAGCTGGCCGAGCTGGAGCGCGAGCGCGCCGCCGGGCGGCTGGACGAGGCCGCGCACCGCGCCGCCACGGTCGAGGTGCAGCGCCGCCTGCTGGCCAGCGAGGGCGCCGAGCGCCAGGGCCGTGCCGGGCGCGGCGCCGCGGCGCTGGCGGCGCTGCTGTTCCTGGTGCCGGCGCTGGGCTTCGCCATCTACCTCCGGGGCGGCAACCCGGAGGTGCCGGCCGCGCCCTATGTGGAGCGGGCCGAGGCGGCGGCGCGCGACGACGCGCTGATGGCGCAACTGCGCGCCCGGCTGGAGCAGGTGCCGGCCGACAGCGAGGCGGCGCGCCAGGGCTGGATCCTGCTCGGCAATGCCGAGCGCGGCCGCGGCCGCTGGGAGGCCGCCGCCGAGGCCTGGCGCCGCGCGCTGGCCGCGCGCTTCGAGGGGCCGCTGGCCGCCGAGCTGGCCGAACTGCTGATCGAGCGCGGCGCGCTGGAGGAGGCCGCCGCCCTGCTCACCCGCGCCCTCTCCGCCGACCCGGAGCAGCCCCGCCTGCGCTACCTGACCGGCCTGGCCGAGGCGCGCGCCGGCCGCACCGAGAATGCCCGCAGCGCCTGGCGCGCCCTGCTCGCCCAGGCCCCGGCCGACGCGCCCTGGCGCGCCCTGGTGGAGCGGCGGCTGCAGGAATTGCCCTGAACCGGCCTGTATTTTACGAAGTCGGAATGTTCCTCTGCCATTCTGGAGCGGCTTTCCAGGATGGTCGGGAACCGCACGCAGACTTGCACTCGTAACGGTTGCAGCTTCCCCCCCTGGATCGGCTTTGCTGGTCATCGGACAGGCAGGAGGCTCGGTATGCGTCGACGTTCCTTGCTGGCGGCAGGTGGTCTGGCGGCTGCGGCCGCGCTCCTGCCCGGACGGGCCAGGGCGGAGGAGGCGGTCGATGTCCTCCTCGTCCTGGCGGTCGATGTCTCGCGGTCGATCGACGAGGATGAGGCGCGGCTCCAGCGGGAAGGCTACCGCGCCGCGATGTCCGACCCGAAGGTGGTCGAGGCGCTGCAGGGCGGCATTCTGGGCGCCATCGCCGTCACCTATGTCGAATGGGCGGGGGCGGAGTACCAGCGGCAGGTGCTGCCCTGGCAGCGCATCGGCAGCCAGGCCGAGGCCAACCGCTGGTCCGACATGCTGGCCGAGGCGCCGCGCGCCTCGCTCTCCTGGACCTCGATCTCCGCCGGCATCGACTTCAGCGTGCGGATGCTGGCCGAGGCCCCGTTCGAGGGCACGCGGCGCGTCATCGACATCTCGGGCGACGGGGTGAACAATTCCGGCGGCCCGGTGGAGGCGGCGCGGGACGCGGCGGTGGCGCAGGGCATCGTCATCAACGGCCTGCCGATCATGAACGACAACCCGACCTTCGGCCGGCGCCTCAGCATCCCGCTCGACCGGTACTACGCCGAATCCGTCATCGGCGGCGCCGGCGCCTTCCTGGTCGCGGCGGAGAGCTTCGAGAGCTTCGGCGTCGCCGTGCGGCGCAAGCTGATCCGCGAGATCGCCGGCGCCGGCGGGCCGGTCATGAACTACGCCTGATGGCGGCGCCGGAACTCCGCGCCACCCGGACCGGACGGCGCGGGTGCCCCGGCGCCCGGGGGCGCCCGGAGCGTCTGCCTCAGCGCTCGACCTCCTCGATGGCGATGCCGAAGGCGGCCAGCCCCTCGCTGATCAGGTCGCCCGCCATGTCCATGCTGAGCAGATAGGTGGCGGTGTCGGTGCCGGCGCCGCGTTCCTTGGCGAGGCGGTGCGCCTCCTCCCATTCCTCCGGCTCGTAGTCGCCGCGGCCGACCCAGGCCAGGGCCACCAGCGCCGCCTGCTCGTCCTCGTTCAGCTCGTCGATGAAGGTGGCGAGGGTCCCCTCGTCGAAATCCTCGTCGCTGACCTTGTCCTCGTCCTCGTACTCGGTGTCGCGCTCGTTGGTGTCCTCGCCCTGGACGGCGCGGATGTGGTCGACCACGGTCGCGACGGTTTCCAGACTGACGCCCAGATCGACCTCGCTCTCGTCGTCTCGCGGCGTGTCACTCATGCGGCGGCCTCCTCTCCCTGGGTCAGGCTATGGCAACGCGAAGCCGGTGGGGCAGTCTGGGGTTGCCAAAAAATTTTTGTGTTAGGGGAATGCTAACCCGGCTCGGCAACGATGCAGAGGCAGCCTCGTTGGAATCGCATGCGCCGCTCAACGATCCTCCCCCTCATCGCAGCGGTCGCCCTCGGAGCATCGATGTCCGCCCCCCGGGCCACCGACCCTGTTCCCGCCGCCGGCCTGCAGCGCGTCGCGCTCGGCCTCGTCGTCCAGGAGCATGACTCCGGGCGCGGCCACGGCCAAGGTCTGGCCGCTGCCCCCGGATGCGCTGAATCAGCGCCCCTGTTCCGCTCCAACATGCCGCGCTTCGTCCGCTGGCAGCCTGCCGCGGCGGAAGCCGGGGAGGCCGTGCCCGAGGCGGCGGAGGAGATCCCGCCCGCCATGCACCAGGCGCTGCATCTCTGCGTGGTGGAGAAATTCCAGCCCCGGCGCCCCTTCGGCGGCGCCAGCAAGGCGCTGTACCGGCTGTAGGTTTCCGGCCGCGGGAGGCTGCCTTGCAGCCCGCGCCGGGGTTCGGGGCGCGAAAGGCTCGCTTTTTGCGCCCGATCATCCTATCTGTGCGCCGCAACAAGCCGCCAGGCCCGCCCTGCCCGACCCCGCCGCATCCCTGCGGTCAGGGGAATCGGGCCGCGTGCGCAGGCGGCGCAGCCTCGGGACTGCCCGCCTTATGGAACTGCGCAACGTCGCCATCATCGCCCACGTCGACCATGGCAAGACCACGCTGGTCGACAACCTGCTGAAGCAGGCTGGCGCCTTCCGCGCCAACCAGCAGGTCGCCGAACGCGCCATGGACCGCAACGACCTGGAGCGTGAGCGCGGCATCACCATTCTCGCCAAGTCCACCGCCGTCGAGTGGAAGGGCGTGAAGATCAACATTGTCGACACCCCCGGCCACGCCGATTTCGGCGGCGAGGTGGAGCGCATCCTGTCGATGGTCGATGGCGCCATCGTGCTGTGCGACGCCGCCGAGGGGCCGCTGCCGCAGACCAAGTTCGTGCTGACCAAGGCGCTGGCCCGCGGCCTGAAGCCGATCGTCGTCATCAACAAGGTCGACCGCCAGGACGCCCGCGCCGACGAGGTGCTGAACGAGGTGTTCGACCTGTTCGCGGCGCTCGGCGCCAGCGACGAGCAGCTCGACTTCCACACCATGTTCGCCTCCGGCCGCCAGGGCTGGGCCGACCTGACGATGGACGGTCCGCGCAAGGACCTGTCGCCGATGTTCGACCTGATCCTGAGCCATGTGCCGCAGCCGACGGTCGACGCCACGGCGCCCTTCGCGATGAACGCCTCGATCCTGGAGGCCGACCCGTTCCTGGGCCGCATCCTCACGGGCCGCATCGAGCAGGGCGTGGCGCGCACCAACATGCCGGTGCGCGTGCTGCGCCAGGACGGCTCGGTCGTCGAGACGGGCCGCCTGACCAAGCTGATGACCTTCTCCGGCCTGGAGCGCGTGCCGGTCGACGAGGTGCAGGCGGGCGACATCTGCGCCATCGCCGGCCTGTCGGACGCCACCATCCCCGACACCATCGCCTCCCCCGAGGTGACGGAGCCGCTGCACGCGATCCCGATCGACCCGCCGACGCTGTCCATGACCTTCCGCATCAATGACGGCCCGCTCGGCGGCCGCGAGGGCAAGAAGGTCACGTCGCGCCAGATCCGCGACCGGCTGTTCAAGGAGATCGAGGGCAACGTCGCCATCAAGGTGAAGGTGTCCGAGGAAGTGGACGCCTTCGAGGTGGCCGGCCGCGGCGAGCTGCAGCTCGGCGTGCTGATCGAGACGATGCGCCGCGAGGGCTTCGAGCTGACCATCGGCCGCCCGCGCGTGCTGACGCAGGTGAACCCGGAGACCGGCGAGAAGGAAGAGCCCTTCGAGGAAGCCGTCATCGACGTCGATGAGGAATACTCGGGCGTCGTCGTCGAGAAGATGTCCGTCCGCAAGGGCATGATGCAGGACATGCGCCCCTCGGGTGGCGGCAAGGTGCGCCTGACCTTCCACATCCCGTCGCGCGGGCTGATCGGCTACCACGGCGAGTTCATGACGGACACGCGCGGCACCGGCATGATGAACCGCCTGTTCCTGGGCTATCAGCCCTGGGCCGGGCCGATCGAGGGCCGTATCAAGGGCAGCCTGATCTCCAACTCCGATGGCGAGGCGGTGCAGTACGCGCTGTTCTCCCTGCAGGAGCGCGGCACGCTGTTCGTCGATCCGGGCGCCAAGGTCTATACCGGCCTGATCCTGGGCGAGCATTCGCGCGAGAACGACCTCGACGTGAATCCGATCAAGGAAAAGAAGCTCACCAACGTCCGCGCCGCCGGCAAGGACGAGGCGCTGCTGCTGGTGCCGCCGCGCCGCATGAGCCTGGAGCAGGCCATCGCCTACATCGAGGAGGACGAGCTGGTGGAGGTGACGCCGACCGCCGTCCGCCTGCGCAAGCGCTACCTCGACCCGCATGAGCGCAAGAAGCACGCCAAGCGCTCCGACAGCGAGGCCGCTTAATTCTGCAAGCTGCCGGTCAGGGGTGAGACGTCGGCCGCTGTGCTAAACTGGGGTGACCCGTTCGAGTGCAGCGAGCCCGTCCCGGCCATGACCGGCAGCGGCCAGAAAAAAGAAGGGGTCCAGGGGAATTCATTCCCCTGGCCTTTTTTTATGCCTCCGTGCTGGGCACCGTGATCCAGACGATGCGCGTCGGCGCCTCGGTCGGGTTGTCGAACATGTGCGGCACGGTGCTGGGGAAGCGGAAGGTGTCGCCCGCCTCCAGCAGGTGTGCCTCATGGTCCAGCCAGAGGCGCAGCGTGCCGGCCAGCACGTAGCCCGCCTTCTCCCCCTGGTGCTTGACGAAATCCGCGCCCGAGGAGCCGCCCGGGCTCAGCGTCAGCTCGTACATCTCCATTCGCCCCGGCGCGTCCGGCGCCAGCGATTCCTTCAGCACGCCGGAGCGGGTGAGGCGCAGCAGCCGCCGCTGCGCGCGGCGCACGATGTAGCGCGGCGCCGGGCCGGTGGGCCGTTCCTCGAAGAAGAACGAGATCGGCACCTGGAGTGCCAGCCCGAGCAGCCGCAGGGTGCGGATGGAGGGGGTGGCCAGCCCGCGCTCCACCTGGCTGATCATGCCAATGGAAAGCCCGGTGCGCCGGCCCAGCTCCTGGATCGACAGCCCCAGCCGCTGCCGCAGCATCCGCACGCATTCCCCCAGGCGGCGGTCGCTGGCATCGTCGTCGATGCTGGCATCCACGCTGGCATCCAGGCCGGGCTCCGCCGCGCTGGCGGGCTCCAGCGCCGTCGTGGCGGCCAGCTCAGCCCGAGGCTTCATGCGCATCTCTCCCGCAGGGTGCCGCTGCCATGCCGGCCATGCCGGATTGTTGCAAGGCGATTGACAAGCAAATTTCATGAGAGTGAACATGAGCGCAAGAATTTTGACCGGGCTGAAAACACCCGGCCCGGGAGAGTTGGTGCGGCCAATCCGGCGCTGATCCCGATGGGCGGGACGGCCCGGTGGAGTGGGAGACGAGAAGCATGACGCATGACGAGTCCGCCCTGCGCTGGCAGCGCATCCTCTCGCCCACGCGGCGCGGCCTGTTCGCCATCGGCGGCGGCGCCGCGGCGGCGCTGGCCGCCGGCCCCGCCCGCGCCCAGGGCCAGCCCCAGGGCCGCCCGCCGGAGAAGCCGAAGGGGCAGGTGATCGTCGGCCTGTCGCAGGAGCCGACGGTGTTCCACCCGCTGATGCCGGGCATCGAGGTGGACCAGGGCGTCTGGTGGAACCTGTTCAGCACCCTCTGGTACATCGATCCGGACGGCAACTTCGTCCCCGACCTCGCCGCCGAGATGCCGACGCAGCAGAATGGCGGCATCTCCGAGGACGGGCTGACCTGGAAGATCAAGCTGCGGTCCGGCGTGACCTGGCATGACGGCACGCCCTTCACCGCCGAGGACGTGAAGTTCAGCCTGGACCTGATCAACAATCCCAATTTCCGGGTGCGCAACCGGGTCGGGCACGCGCTGGTCAAGGACATCCGGGTGGTGGCGCCGGACCAGATCGAGTGGCGGATGGAGACGGCCTATGCGCCCTACCTCTCCATCCTCTCGCTCACCTTCATCGTGCCGAAGCACAAGCTGGCCGACGCGGCGGACCCGAACAGCACGCCCTTCCAGGCCGCGCCCGTGGGCACCGGCGCCTTCCGCTGGGGCAGCCGCGCGGCGGGCGACCATATCCTGCTGAACGCCAACCCCGCCTATCACGGCAAGGGGCCGTATGTGGAGCGGCTGGTGTTCAAGTACATCCCGGACCTGACGGTGCTCTACACCCAGTTCCGCACCGGCCAGATCGACTACACCGGCATCGGCGGCATCACCCCCAACTTCGCGCGTGAGGCGCAGGGGCTGCGCGGCCGCAAGGTGCATGTGAACCCCACCGCCTCGGTGGAGAGCATCGCCCCCAACCTCGGCTTCCCCGCCCTGGCGGACAAGGTGGTGCGGCAGGCGCTCTACATGAGCATGAACAAGAAGGCGCTGATCGACGCCATCTACTACGGCCTGCCGACGCCGACCGAATCCTTCCTCCCCCGGCAGTCCTGGGCCATCAACCCCGACCTGCCGAAGCACGAATACAACCCCGCCAAGGCCAATGCGATGCTGGACGCCGCCGGCTGGAAGCGTGGCGCGGGCGGCATCCGCGAGAAGGATGGGGTGCGGCTGGAGTTCACCAACTCCACCACCACCGGCAACCAGGTGCGCGAGCAGGCGCAGCAATACCTGATGCAGGAATGGCAGGGCATCGGCGCCGCCATGAAGATCCAGAACATGCCCGCCGCCGTCATCTGGGGCGAGTTCTGGCAGATGTCGAAGTTCAACTCCGTCATGGTCAGCGTGAACTACCAGCTCGGCAGCGACCCGGACGTGACGCCGCGCTTCAGCAGCAAGGCCATCCCCGCCAAGGGCGGGCGCGGCCAGAACACCTTCCAGTTCGAGAACGCCGAGGTGGACGCGCTGCTGCTGAAGGGCGCCACCCAGTTCGACCAGGCGGCGCGCAAGGCCACCTATGGCCGCATCCAGGAGATCATCCGCGACGAGCTGACGATCCTGCCGATCTTCCAGCAGGTGCTGGTGGAGGGCGTGAAGGAAGGGCTGCACGGCTTCCGCGCCAACATCAACACCTCCTCCAACTGCTGGAACATCCGCGAGTGGTACTGGGCCTGACCAAGCTGGGCCTGACCAAGCTGGGCCTGACCAAGCTGGGCCTGACCAAGCTGGGCCTGACCAAGCTGGGCCTGACCAAGCTGGGCCTGACCAAGCTGGGCCTGACCAGGCTAGGCCTGGCCAGGACCCGCCCGCAGCCCCTTCCGCCTTCCTGACCGCCTGCAAGGACACGCCTCATGTCGCCACCTGTCGACCGCATTGCCAGCGACGAGACGCTGCCGGAGGCGGTCGATGTCGTCGTCATCGGCGCCGGCATCATCGGCGTCGCCGCCGCCTACCACCTGGCGAAGAAGGGCCATTCGGTCGCGCTGATCGAGAAGGGGCATGTCGGCGCCGAGCAATCCAGCCGCAACTGGGGCTGGTGCCGCCAGCAGGGGCGGGACCGGCACGAGATCCCGCTCGCCCGCGCCAGCCTGGAGATGTGGGGCGGGCTGCACGAGGAGATCGGCGCCGATCTCGGCTTCCGCCGCAAGGGCGTGCTCTGGGTGACGAAGGACCCGAAGGAGCTGGCCGGCTGGGAGCGCTGGGCGAACGACGCGCGGCAGATGCAGGTGCACAGCCATATGCTGAGCGCCGCCGAGGTGGCCGAGCGCCTGCCGGACAGCACCGAGGGCTGGATCGGCGGCATGGAGACGCCGAGCGATGGCCGCGCCGAGCCCTCCAAGGCCGCGCCGGCGCTGGCCGCCGCCGCGCGCCGGCTGGGGGTGAAGCTGTTCCAGAACTGCGCCGCGCGCGGGCTGGAGACGAAGGCCGGCGCCATCGACGCGGTGGTGACGGAGAAGGGCCGAATCCGCACCAGCGCCGTGCTGCTGGCGGGGGGCGCGTGGTCCACCCTGTTCTGCCGCCGCCACGGCATCGACCTGCCGCAGGCGATGGTGACGGGCACCGCCTTCCGCACCACCGCCGCGCCGGCGCTGACCGAGGGTGCGCTGGGCACGCCGGGCTACTGCATCCGCCGGCGCGAGGATGGCGGCTTCACCGTGGCGCTGCGCGGCCGCGGCACGCTGCACCTGACGCCGGACGGGCTGCGCTACGCCCGCCAGTTCTGGCCCACCTTCCGCCAGCGCGCCGCCAAGCTGAAGATCCGCGTCGGCAAGCCATTCCTCGACGGGCTGATGGCCGGCGCCTCCTGGTCCCTCGACCGCGAATCGCCCTTCGAGCGCACCCGCGTGCTGGACCCGGCGCCGGACATGGCGCTGGTGGAGGAGGCGCTCGCCATGCTGCGCGCCGCCTACCCCTCGCTCGCCGGCATCGGCTGCGCCGAGGCCTGGGCCGGCTCCATCGACTCGACGCCGGATGCGGTGCCGGTCATCTCGGCGGTGGAGAAGCTCAAGGGCTTCCACCTCGCCACCGGCTTCAGCGGGCACGGCTTCGGCATCGGGCCGGCGGCGGGGCGGCTGGCGGCCGATCTCGTGGCGGGGGATGCGCCGATCGTCGATGCCCACCCCTACCGCTACGCGCGGCTGGTGGACGGCACGCCGCTGGCGCCGGCGGGGGCGCTCTGACAGGAAAAGGGCGGGGGAAGGAATTCCCCCGCGCCCCCTTCTTTTTTCTGCAAGTTGGGCGCCGCTTGCGGACAGGCGCGCAGGCGCGGTAACGCGGCGGGCGTGGAACATGACGATCTCTGGCCCTGGCTGACAGGGCGGGCCTGGCCCTGCTGGCTGGCGCATGGCGTCGACTGGCAGGCGGGCGCCTTCCATGAAAGCCTGACGCTCGATGGTTATGCCTGCGCGGCGGAATTCCGCCGCCTGCGCGTGGTGGCGCGGCAGGTCTACAGCTTCTCCCTGGCGCACCGGCACGGGTTGCCGCGCGCCGCCGAGGCGGTGGAGCTGGGGCTGGACTTCCTCCGCCGCCGCGCCCGCCAGCCGGATGGCGGCTACGCCTGGCGCTTCGGCCTCGATGGCCGCGTGACCGACGGCCGGCGGGATCTCTACGACCACGCCTTCGTGCTGCTGGCGCTCTCCGCCGCCACCGCGGTGCTGCCCGCCGCGCCGCTGCGCGGCATGGCCCTGGCGCTGGACGATTTCATCGAGCGCCACATGGCCCACCCGGCCGGTGGCTACGTGGAGAGCCTGCCGCCCGCCCTGCCGCGCCGGCAGAACCCGCACATGCACCTGCTGGAAGCCCGCCTCGCCGCCGCCGAGGCCTTTGGCGAGCCGCGCTTCCTGGAGGGCGCGACGCGGCTGCTCGGCCTGTTCCGCGCGCGCCTCTTCCAGCCCGCCAGCGGCACCCTGGCCGAGTTCTTCGACGAGGAACTGGCGCCGCCCCCCGCGCCGCACCCGGTGGAGCCGGGGCACCATTGCGAATGGCTCTGGCTGCTGGAGTGGCACGCACGGCTGGCCGGCGGCCATGCCGCGCCGGAGGCGGCGGCGGCGCTGCGCGGCTTCCTCGGCCGCCCCGCCGCCCGCCGCCCCGAAGGCGCGCTGCGCGACGTGCTGGACAGCACCGGCGCCGTGCTGGAGCCGGGCGCCCGCCTCTGGCCGCAGACGGAATGGCTGAAGGCCGCCACCGCGGCCGAGCGGCCCGCCGCCGCCCGCGTGCTCGGCGCCTATCTGCGCGAGGACGGGCTGTGGCATGAGCGCCGCCTGCCGGATGGCAGCCTTAGCCATGAGCCGGCGCCGGCCAGCAGCCTGTATCATCTGAGCTGCGCCATCGCCGCCACGGCCGCGCCACGGGGCTGAAGGGAAAGCGGAATGCGGATCATCGTCTGCGGCGCGGGCCAGGTCGGCACCACCATCGCGCGGCACCTGGCGCGGGAGGGCAACGACGTCACCGTCATCGACAGCTCCGTCGAGCAGGCCCGCCGCGCCGATGAGAGCTACGACGTGCGCGGCATGGCCGGCCACGCCTCCCACCCCGAGGTGCTGCGCCAGGCGGGCGCCAAGAACGCCGACCTGCTGATCGCCGTCACCCGCTCGGACGAGGTGAACATGGTGGCCTGCCAGGTGGCCTACTCATTGTTCCACGTGAAGCGCCGCATCGCCCGGCTGCGCCACCATGGTTACCTGGAGCCGATCTGGAACGGCCTCTACGCCAGCGACCAGCTGCCGGTGGACGTCATCATCTCGCCGGAGCTGGAGGTGGCGCGCGGCATCGCCCGCCGCCTGCGCACCCCGGGCGCCTTCGACATGGTGCCGCTGGCCGATGGGCGGGTGCAGCTGCTCGGCATCCAGTGCGAGGATGCCGCCTGCCGCGTCGCCGGCGCGCCGCTCAGCGACCTGCGCCAGCGCGCCGCCGAGAACGGCTTCGTCGTCGTCGCCCTGGTGCGGGAGGGGCGCGCCTTCGTGCCCCGCCCGGAGGACGAGGTGCGCTGCGGCGACGATGTCTATGTCATCGCCCAGCCGGCGCAGGTGGACCAGGTGATGGCCGCCTTCGGCCACCGGGAACAGGTGGCGCGGCGGCTGGTCATTGTCGGCGGCGGCCATGTCGGGCTGCACCTGGCGCGGATGCTGGGGCGGGAGGCGCTGGTCTCCCTCAAGATCATCGAGCACAGCCCGGAGCGCGCCGAGCAGGTGGCGCGCGAGCTCGGCCCCTCCGTGGTGGTGCTGTGCGGCGACGCGCTGGACCGCGAGCTGCTGGAGGAGGCCAATATCGGCGCCGCCGAGACCGTCATCGCCGTCACCAACGACGACGAGACCAACATCTTTGTCTCCGTGCTGGCCAAGCGGGAGGGCTGCCAGCGCGCCATCACCCTGGTGAACAAATCCTCCTACGAGCCGATGATGGACACGCTCGGCATCGACACGGTGGTGAGCCCGAGCAGCATCACCATCTCCTCCATCCTGCGCCACGTGCGGCGCGGCGCCATCGCCCAGGTCTACCAGCTGCGCGGCGATTTCGGCGAGGTGCTGGAGGCCGAGGCGCTGGCCGGCTCCCGCCTCGTCAGCGGCCCGCTGGGCGAGATCGGCCTGCCGCCGGGCATGCTGGTGGGCGCCGTGCTGCGCGGTGGCGAGGCCATCATCCCCGATGCCACCACCCGCATCGAGCCCGGCGACGACGTCATCGCCGTGGTCTCCCACGCGGCGCTGAAGCAGGCGGA
>NZ_JCACVY010000103.1:0-15838 GCF_058833935.1 Roseomonas sp. TS2
ACCGGCCTGGCCGCGCTGGAAGCCCGCCTCGCCGGCGCGCCGCCCCTGCCGCCGCACACCCGCCTGCGTGGCCCGGAGACCGGCCTCGTCATGCTGCGCGGGCGGGCGGGCGGCGATGGCGGCCCGTTCAACCTCTCCGAGATGACGGTCACCCGCTGCGCCGTGCGGCTGGCGGATGGCACCGTGGGCCACGCCTATGTGGCCGGGCGGGACAAGGCCCAGGCCGAGCTGGCCGCGCTGCTGGACGCCGCCTTGCAGGACCCGGCGCAGCGCCCGGCGCTGATGGCGGCGGTGATCGAGCCGCTGGCCGAGGCCCAGGCCGGGGCCGCCGCGGCCGAGTCCCGCAAGGCCGCCGCCACCCGCGTGCAGTTCTTCACCATGGCGACGATGCGATGATGCAGCCCGGCTTCACCGACCCCGTGCTGGACGGGCAATCCGTCTTCCGCGCCGTGCTGGAGGCGACGAGCCGCCCCGGCCGCGTGCAGGAGATTTCCGCCGGCCTCACGCCGCCCGCGCCGCTGCACCCCGCCACCGCCGCCGTGCTGCTGACGCTGGCCGATGCCGAGACGCCGGTCTTCTCCGATGCCGGCGCGGCCGCCGCCGAATGGCTGCGCTTCCATGCCGGCTGCCCGCTGGTGGCGGCCCCCGCCACCGCCGCCTTCCTGCTCGCCACCGGCACGCCGCCGGCGCTGGAGGAGATCGACCTGGGCTCGGACGAGGCGCCGCAGGAGGGCGCCACGCTGGTGCTGCAGGTGGCGTCCCTGGCCGAGGGCGGCGCGCTGCGCCTGAGCGGCCCCGGCATCGAGCATGAGCACGGCCTGCATGTGGAGGGGCTGCCCGAGGGCTTCCTCGCCGCCCGCGCCGCGCTGGCGCCGCTCTACCCGCGCGGGGTGGATGTCATCCTCTGCGCCGGCACGCGGATCGCGGCGCTGCCGCGCACAACGATCGTCACCGCGCTGCCGCGCACCACCACCGTCATGGAGGGCTGAGCCATGGCCTATGTCGCCGTCAAGGGGGGCGAGCGGGCGATCGGCAACGCCCATGCCTGGCTGGAGGAGACGCGGCGGGGCGACCCGTCCGTGCCCGCCCTCTCCGTCGCGCAGATCGAGGCGCAGATGGGCCTCGCCGTGGACCGGGTGATGGCCGAGGGCGCCTGCCACGACCGCGGCCTCGCGGCACTCGCCATCAAGCAGGCCCAGGGCGACCTGATCGAGGCGGCCTTCCTGCTGCGCGCCTACCGCACCACCCTGCCGCGCTTCGGCCACGCGCTGCCGCTGGAGACGGGGGCCATGCGCATCCGCCGCCGCGTCTCGGCCACCTACAAGGACCTGCCCGGCGGGCAGGTGCTGGGGCCGACCTACGACTACACCCACCGCCTGCTCGACTTCGCCCTCGCCGCCGAGGGCGCGCCGCCGCCGCCGCCCGCGCCGCAGGCCGAGGCGCCGCAGGAGCACGCCCCGCATGTGACGGAGCTGCTGGCGCGCGAGGGGCTGATGGCGCGCGAGGCGGAGGCCCGGGGCGAGCCGGCCGACCTGACCCGCGCGCCGCTGGCCTTCCCCGCCAGCCGCGCCGCCCGGCTGCAGAACCTGGCGCGCGGCGACGAAGGCTTCCTGCTCGGCCTCGGCTACTCCACCCAGCGCGGCTACGGCAACAGCCACCCCTTCGTCGGCGAGATCCGCCAGGGGAGCGTGACGGTGTGCCTGATGCCACCGGAGCTGGGCTTCGAGATCGAGATCGGCGAGATCGACGTCACCGAGTGCCAGATGGTCAACCAGTTCCACGGCTCGAAGGCCGAGCCGCCGCAGTTCACGCGCGGCTATGGCCTCACCCTGGGCCGGGGCGAGCGCAAGGCGATGGCCATGGCGCTGGTGGACCGCGCCCTGATGGCCGGCGAGCTGGGCGAGGAGCGCACCGCCCCCGCGCAGGACGAGGAGTTCGTCCTGCTGCATTCCGACAATGTCGAGGCCACCGGCTTCGTCGAGCACCTGAAGCTGCCGCACTACGTGGACTTCCAGAGCGAGCTGGAGGTGGTGCGCCGGATGCGCGCCACCGCCGAGGCCGCGCTGCGAGCCACCGCAGAGCCGGCGCGCGAGGAGGAGGTGGCGGAATGAGCCACGAACCCGGTTCCCAGTTTGGCGGCTACAACTTCGCCTATCTGGACGAGAACACGAAGCGGATGATCCGCCGCGCGCTGCTCAAGGCCGTGGCGATCCCCGGCCACCAGGTGCCCTTCGGCGCGCGGGAGATGCCGCTGCCCTATGGCTGGGGCACTGGCGGCATCCAGGTGACGGCCGCCATCCTCGGACCCCGCGACGTGCTGAAGGTGATCGACCAGGGGGCGGACGACACCACCAACGCCGTCTCCATCCGCCGCTTCTTCAGCCGCGTGGCGGGGGTGCGCGGCACCACCCGCACGCCAGAGGCCACCATCATCCAGACCCGCCACCGCATCCCCGAGACGCCGCTGACCGAGGCGCAGGTGCTGGTCTACCAGGTGCCGATGCCGGAGCCGCTGTTCCGCCTGGAGCCGCGCCTCGCCGAGACGCGCCGGATGCACGCGCTCGCCGATTACGGGCTGATGCATGTGAAGCTCTACGAGGACATCGCGCGCCACGGCCATGTCAGCACCGCCTACAGCTACCCGGTGATGGTGGGCGGGCGCTACCTGATGTCCCCCTCGCCGATCCCGGCCTTCGACAACCCGAAGATGCACCGCATGCCCGCCCTCCAGCTCTTCGGCGCCGGGCGGGAGAAGAAGATCTACGCCGTGCCCCCCTACACCGAGGTTCGCAGCCTGGATTTCGAGGACCACCCCTTCCGGCCGCACCGCGCCGACGGGTGCTGCGCCCTCTGCGGCTCCACCACCTCCTACCTCGACGAGGTGCTGACCGACGACCAGGGCGGCCGCATGTTCGTCTGCTCCGACACCGACTATTGCGAGGAACGCCAGGAGGCGGCCGCCACCGCCGCCCCGGCCTCCACGACCCCGGCGCCCGAGACGGAGGGCGTGGCATGAACGCCCCCCTGCTGGAAGCGAAGGGCCTGAACCTCGCCTTCGGCGCCGTGCGGGCGCTGGACGACGTGGCCATCGACATCCACCCCGGCGAGGTGGTGGCCATCGTCGGCGAGAGCGGCTCGGGCAAGTCCTCGCTGCTGCGGGTGCTGGCCGGTCAGATGCGCCCCGATGCGGGCACCGTGCTCTACCGCGACCCCGCCGGCACCGCCCACCCGGTGCACGGCATGGGCGAGGCCGCGCTGCGCCGGCTGATGCGCACCGACTGGGGTTTTGTTCATCAGAACGCGCGGGATGGCTTGCGCATGGGCGTCTCGGCCGGCGGCAATGTCGGCGAGCGGCTGATGGCCATCGGCGCCCGCCACTATGGCGGCATCCGCGAGGAGGCCACCGAGTGGCTGAAGCGGGTGGAGATCGACCCCGCGCGCATCGACCACCTGCCCCGCACCTTCTCGGGCGGCATGCAGCAGCGCTTGCAGATCGCCCGCACGCTCGTCACCCGCCCGCGCCTCGTCTTCATGGACGAGCCCACGGGCGGTCTGGATGTCTCCGTCCAGGCCCGGCTGCTGGACCTGATCCGCGCCCTGGTGGCCGATCTCGGCATCGCCGTGCTGCTGGTGACGCACGACATCGCCGCCGCCCGCCTGCTCGCCCACCGTATCCTCGTCATGCGGCGCGGCCAGGTGGTGGAGCACGGCCTGACCGACCGGGTGCTGGACGACCCGCAGCACCCCTACACGCAACTCCTCGTCGCCTCGGTGCTGGCCGCATGAGCAATTCTGAAAGCGCCCTCTGGACGGAGGGCCTGGGCAAGAGCTTCCGGCTGCATCTCCAGGGGGGCCTGCGCATCCCGGTGCTGGCGGATGTGGACCTCGCGGTGAAGCCCGGGGAGTGCGTGGCGCTCTCCGGCCCCTCGGGCGCCGGCAAGTCCACCCTGATGCGCTGCCTCTACGGCAATTACGGCGCCGAGCAGGGCCGCATCTGGCTCCGCCACGGGGGCGCGCCGGTGGAACTGACCGCCGCCGATGCCCGCGCCACGCGGGAGATCCGGCGCCACACGCTGGGCTATGTCTCGCAGTTCCTGCGCGTCATCCCGCGCGTCGGCGCGCTCGACATCGTGGCCGAGCCGCTGATCGCCCGCGGCGCGGCGCCCGATGCGGCGCGTGCCCGGGCGCGGGAGCTGCTGCTGCGGCTGAACCTGCCGGAGCGGCTGCACCACCTGCCCCCCGCCACCTTCTCGGGCGGCGAGCAGCAGCGGGTGAACCTTGCCCGCGGCTTCGCCCCCGGCTACCCCCTCCTCCTGCTCGACGAGCCGACCGCGAGCCTCGACGCCGCCAACCGGGCGGTGGTGATCGGCCTGATCGGCGAGGCCAAACAGGCCGGGGCGGCGCTGATCGGCATCTTCCACGATGTGGAGGTGCGCGACCAGGTCGCCGACCGTCTCTTCGAAGTGTTGCCCATCCAGGACGCCGCATGACCCCCGAGACCATCCTGACCAACGCCCTGCTCGTGCTGCCGGACCGGGTGGAGCCCGGCACGCTGGTGCTGCGCGACGGGCGGATCGCCGAGATCCAGCCGGGCCTGAGCCGCGCCCCCGGCGCGCTGGACCTCGACGGGGACCACCTGATCCCCGGCGTCATCGACGTCCACACCGACAATCTGGAGCGCCAGGTGCAGCCGCGCAGCCTGGCGCGCTGGCCCTCCCGCTCCGCCTTCCTGTCGCATGATTCGCAGACGGCGGCGGCCGGCGTCACCACCGTGCTGGACGCGCTCTGCCTCGGCGACCTCGGCTTCGACGCCGAGCGCACCGAGACCTTCCTCAACGGCGTGCGCGACCTCGACGCGCTGGCGCCGACCGGCCTGCTCAAGAGCGAGCACTACCTGCATCTCCGCTGCGAGCTGCCGGCGGCCGACATGCTGCCGCTGGTCGAGACGGTGGCCGAGCACGGCGCGGTGCGCATGGTCAGCCTGATGGACCACACCCCCGGCGTCGGCCAGTACGCCGATATCGAGCGCTACCGGCAGATGCGGGTGCGCGGCGGCAAGTCCATCGCCGAGGTGGACCGGCGGATCGAGGAGCTGGTGGCGCAGCGCAACCGGCTGCGCGGCCCGCAGCGCCGGGCGCTGCTGGACCGCTTCGGCGGGCGGGACATCGCCCTGGCCAGCCATGACGACTGGCACGCCGACGAGATCGCCGAGAACGCCGCCGACGGCGTGCTGATCTCCGAGTTCCCCGTCTCGATGATGGCGGCCGAGGCGGCGCGGGCGGCGGGGATGGAGATCATCGCCGGCGCGCCCAACATCGTGCGCGGCGGCAGCCACTCGGGCAACGTCGCCGCCGCCGACCTCGTCCGCGCCGGGCTGGTGGACGTGCTGGCCAGCGACTACGTGCCGCCGGCCATGATCGAGGCCGCCTGGCGCGCGGCGGGCGAGATCGGCCTCGCCGCCGCCATCGCCACCATCACCGAGGCGCCGGCGCGGATGCTGCGCATGGCCGACCGTGGCCGCATCGCCGAGGGGCTGCGCGCCGACCTCGTCCGCATCCGCCCGCTGGAGGGCCCGAATGGCCCGATGCCCGTGGTGCGCACCGTGTGGCGCGCCGGGGAGCGCATCGCGTGAACCCCGATCCCGCCATCGGCAACGACCCCGCCAGCACGCGCCTCGCCCTCTACTGGGCGCCGGAGCTGGAGGACCCGCTGCACGCGGCGGCCTCCGCCTGGCTGGGGCGGGACGCCGAGACGGGCGCCACCCTGCCCCAGGCGCCGCTGCCGGGGGTGGAGATCGGCGAGATCACCGCCGATGCGCGGCGCTACGGCTTCCACGCCACGCTGAAGCCGCCCTTCCGCCTTGGCACCACCTATGCCGAGGCGCGGGCGGCGGCGATGGACCTCGCCGCGCGCACCCGCCCCTTCGCCCTGCCGCCGCTGCGGGTGGCCGACCTCGACGGTTTCCTGGCGCTGCGCGAGGTGACGCGCTGCCCGGAGCTGCACGCCTTCGCCGATGACTGCGTGCGCGCGCTGGAGCCGCACCGTGCCCCCGCCACCGCCGCCGAGATCGCCCGCCGCCGCCCGGTGCGGCTGCCGGAGCGCGAACGCGGCTACCTGGCGGAGTGGGGCTACCCGCATGTGTTCGAATCCTGGCGCTTCCATCTCACCCTCTCCCGCCGCCTGAGCGCGGCGGAGATGGCGGTGGTGCGGCCCGCGGCCGAGGCGGCGCTCGGCGCCGTGGCCGGCCGGCCCCGCTACGTGCGGCAGCTCTGCCTGTTCACCCAGGCCGGGCCGGATTCGCCCTTCCTGATCGCAGAGCGATTGCCGCTGCTGGGCTGAGCCGCCGGCTGTCCACCGCCTGGGCGGCGCCGCCACGCCTTGCCCAGGCTTTGGGCAAGGCCATGCCGCGCGGGGCCAGAAAGCCGGGCCGAGAGGCCTTCGCAGCGGTGGCCGGCGGGGTCTAGCGTGGCGCCCTCCGGAGGGGTGGGCGCCATGCGCATCGACGCGATGAACTGGATGCAGGTGGAGGAATGGCTGCGGCGGGACGACCGCGCCGTGCTCCCCCTCGGCTCCACCGAGCAGCACGCCCAGCTCAGCCTCGCCGTGGACAGCATCCTGGCCGGGCGCGTGGCGGAGGAGGCGGCGGAGCCGCTCGGCGTACCGGTCTTCCCCGTGCTGCCCTATGGCATCACGCCCGGCTTCCTGGCCTATCCCGGCACCGTCACGCTGCGCGCCGAGACGCATCTGCGCGTGGTGCGGGACGTGCTGGAGAGCCTCCACCGCACCGGCTTCCGCCGCATCCTCGTCGTCAACGGCCATGGCGGCAACGACCCGGCGCGCGCCGCGGCGCTGGAATTCATGGCCGACCACCCGGACTGCCGGATCCGCTTCCACAACTGGTGGAACGCGCCGCGCACCATCGCCCGCGTCCGGCATTACGATCCGGTCGGCACCCACGCCTCCTGGATGGAGAACTTCCCCTGGACGCGGCTGCCCAACCTGGCCGCGCCGGACGGCGCCAAGCCGGTGGCCGACACCGAGCGCCTGCGCGCCCTGCCCCCCGCCGCGGCGCGCCGCCTGCTGGGCGACGGCAATTTCGGTGGCCTCTACCAGCGCGACGATGCCGAGATGCTCGACATCTGGGCGGTGGCGGTGGCCGAGACGCGCGAGATCCTGGCGGAAGGCTGGGCGTGAGGCACCCGCGCGGCGACCGCGTGACGCGCCAACCGGCCCTCTGATTCACGCCCCGATTGACGCCCTTGTCGCTCCGATCCTACGCTTCCCCGCAACAATCGCGGCCGCATGGCGAAACCCAGCCCGCGCCGCCCAGCAACCGAGGTGTGGTCATGCAACGTCGTCAATTCCTGTCGGCCGGCGTGGCGGCCGCGCTGCTTCCCGGCCTGCCCGTGCCGGCGCTCGCCCAGGGCGCCGCCTCTCGCACCCTGACGGTGGGCGTGCGCACCGGGCCGGAGAGCATCGACCCCCACTGGTCCACCCTCGGCGGCCATATCGAGGCGCTGCGCCACATCTTCGACAGCCTGGTGGGCCAGGATGAGAATCTCGGCCTGCAGCCCGGCCTCGCCCTCTCCTGGAAGGCGGTGGACGACACCACCTGGGAGTTCAAGCTGCGCGACGGCGTGAAGTTCCACGACGGCTCGGACTTCACGGCCGAGGACGTGAAGTTCTCGCTCGAGCGCATCCCGGTGGTGACCGGCCCGATGAGCATGACGCTCTACACCAAGCGCGCCACCGGCGCCGAGGTGGTGGACCGCCTCACCGTGCGGGTGAAGACCAACGGCCCCGCCCCCTCCCTGCCCAACGATTTCAGCCGGCTGATGATCGTCAGCCACAAGATCGGCATGGAGCCGCGCAACGAGCAGTTCAATTCCGGCCAGGCCGCCATCGGCACCGGCCCGTTCCGCTTCGTCAAGTGGGAGCCGCGCGGCGACCTGGTACTGGAGCGCAACGAGGGCTGGTGGGGTGGCGCGCAGCCCTGGGCGCGCGTCATCCGCCGCGAGATCCCG
The DNA here is from genome assembly GCF_058833935.1 of Roseomonas sp. TS2. Classification (NCBI taxonomy): domain Bacteria; kingdom Pseudomonadati; phylum Pseudomonadota; class Alphaproteobacteria; order Acetobacterales; family Roseomonadaceae; genus Roseomonas; species Roseomonas sp. TS2. Next base: position 8,025 of record NZ_JCACVY010000103.1, read on the forward strand.
AACGACGCGGCGCGCATCGCGGCGCTGAAGAGCGGGCAGGTCGACATCGCCAACTACATCCCCGCCACCGACGTGGCGGCGCTGCAGCGCGACAGCACCATGGACGTGGTGGTGGGCGACAGCGTCTATGTCTTCAACGTCTACTTCAACCTTGCCGAGAAGCTGCCGAAGCCGGTGAAGGTGGATGGCCGCGAGATCGAGAAGAACCCCTTCCTCGACCCGCGCGTGCGCGAGGCGATGGACCTCGCCATCGACCGCCGGGCGCTGGCCCGCGTGGTGTTCGAGGGGCTGGCCAAGCCGATGAGCCAGCTGATGCCGGACAATTTCTTCGGCTCCAGCAAGAACCTGCCCGAGCGCCGCCCGGACCTCGCCCGCGCCAAGGCCCTGCTGGCCGAGGCCGGCTACCCGAAGGGCTTCGAGGTGGAGCTGTTCTCCACCAGCAACCGCCTGCCCGGCGACAGCGCGCTGTGCGAGGCGCTGGCGCAGCAATGGTCGCGCCTGGGGCTGAAGGTGGCGCCGAACGCGCTCACCGGCACGGTGTTCTTCCCCGCCAGCACCCGCGGCGAGTACAGCCTGCAGATGTCCGGCTGGGGCACGCTGACCGGCGAGGCCGCCTACACCTACGGCGCGCTGCTGCACAAGCCGGATGCGCAGAAGGGCTTCGGCGGCTTCAACCGCTCGAACTATTCCAACCCCGAGGTGGACAGGCTGCTGGAGCAGGGCAGCGCCGAGCTGGATGACGCCAAGCGCCGCGCCCTGTTCGAGCGCGCCACCGAGATCAGCATGAAGGACCGGCCGATGCTGCCGATCGTCATGCCGCAGACCGTGTGGGCGATGGGCAAGGGCAAGTTCAGCTTCACCACCCGGGTGGACCAGGAGACGCTGGCCCACCGCATCACCCCCAAGGCCGGCTGAGGCAGAGAACCGCGCGGCCATGCTGGGCTTTCTCCTCGGGCGTCTGGCGCAGGCCGCGCTGGTGATGCTGGTGATGTCGGTGCTGGTGTTCCTGGGCGTCTATGCCATCGGGAACCCGATCGACGTGCTGATCGACCCCGCCGCCTCGCCCGACATGCGGGCGGCGCTGATCCGGCAGTACGGGCTGGATCTGCCGCTGTGGCAGCAATACGGGCATTTCCTCGGCAATGTGCTGAGCGGCGATTTCGGCAACAGCTTCGTCTTCCGTATCCCGGTGATGTCGCTGATCCTCTCCCGCCTGCCGGCGACGCTGGAACTGGCCGTCACCGCCATGCTGATCGCCACCCTGCTCGGCGTGCCGCTCGGCATCTGGGCGGGCTACCGGCCGGAGGCGCGCTCCAGCAAGGTCATCATGGCGGCCTCCGTGTTCGGCTTCTCGGTGCCCACCTTCTGGGTGGGGCTGCTGCTGATCCTGGCCTTCTCGGTGGAGTTCCGCTGGCTGCCCTCGGGCGGGCGCGGTCCGGCGGGGCCGCTCGGCCTCAGCCTCTTCAGCGCCGATGGCTGGACCTACCTGCTGCTGCCGGCGCTCAACCTGTCGCTGTTCAAGCTCGGCCTGCTGATCCGCCTGGTGCGCGCCGGCACGGAGGAGGTGATGGCCAGCGAGCATGTCCGCTTCGCCCGCGCGCAGGGCCTGCCGGAATGGCAGGTGGTGGGGCTGCATGTGCTGAAGAACATCGGCATCCCCATCGTCACGGTGTTCGGGCTGGAGTTCGGCTCCACCCTCGCCTTCGCGGTGGTGACCGAGACGGTGTTCAACTGGCCCGGCATGGGCAAGCTGATCATCGAGAGCATCACCGCGCTCGACCGGCCGGTGATGGTCGCCTACCTCATCCTCGTCGTGCTGCTCTTCGTGGTGATCAACCTCGTGGTGGAACTGACCTATGGCTTCCTGGACCCGCGCGTGCGGCTGAAGAGCGGCGCGTGAGCGGCGCCATCGCCGAGGGCTGGCGCGAATACCGGCGCAGCCCCGTCGCCGTCGCCGCGCTGCTGGTGGTGCTGGCCATCGTGGCGCTCGCCCTCCTCGCCCCCTGGATCGCGCCGCAGGACCCCTACGACCAGGCGGGGCTCGACCTGTTCGACGCCCGCCTGCCCCCCGGCGAGGTGGGCTCGGGCGGCTATGTCCACTGGCTCGGCACCGACAATGCAGGGCGCGACCTGCTCTCGGCCATCCTCTACGGGCTGCGCCTCAGCCTGATGATCTCGGTCACGGCGGGCACGGTGGCGCTGGTGCTGGGAACCGCCATCGGCCTCTCGGCGGCCTATTACGGCGGCTGGTTCGGCGCGCTGGCGATGCGCGTGGTCGATCTCCAGCTCTCGCTGCCGGCCATCCTGCTGGCGCTGGTGCTGGTGGCCATGCTGGGCCAGGGCGTGCCGCAGCTGATGGCGGCGCTGGTGGCCGCGCAATACGCCTATTTCGCCCGCACCGCCTATGGCGCGGCCAGCGCCGAGCGGCGCAAGGACTATATCGAGGCGGCGCTCTCCACGCCGCTCTCCGGGCGCCGCGTGCTGCTGCGCCACCTGCTGCCCAACACCCTGCCGCCGCTGATCGTGGTGGTGACGGTGCAGATCGCCACCGCCATCTCGCTGGAGGCGACGCTCTCCTTCCTCGGCCTCGGCCTGCCGATCACGCGGCCCTCGCTCGGCCTGCTGATCTCCAACGGCTTCCAGTTCCTGCTCTCGGGCCGCTACTGGATCTCGGTCTATCCCGGCATCACGCTGATGGTGACGGTGCTGGCCATCAACCTGGTGGGCGACCAGCTCCGCCAGGTGCTCAACCCGAAGCACCGCCGATGAGCACCGTGAAGGAAGCCCCCCCCGCTTTGGAGGTGCGCGGCCTGCGCACCCAGTTCCCCGGCCGCCAGGGCCTCGTCCGCGCGGTCGATGGCGTTTCCTTCCGGATCCGCCGTGGCGAGATCCTGGGGCTGGTGGGCGAGAGCGGCTCGGGCAAGTCGGTCACCGGCTTCTCCATCCTCGGGCTGGTGGAGCCGCCGGGGAAGGTGGTCGCCGGCGAGGTGCTGCTGGCCGGCCGGCGGATCAGCGGCCTCGACGGCGCGGCGATGCGGCGCATCCGCGGCGCCGAGGTGGCGATGGTGTTCCAGGACCCGCTGATGACGCTGAACCCGGTGCTGCGCATCGGCACCCAGATGGCCGCCGCCGTGCGCGCGCATGACCGCGTCAGCCGCGCCGCCGCCTGGGACCGGGCGGAGCAGGCGCTGACCACCGTGGGCATCCCGAGCCCGCGCGCGCGGCTCGACGCCTACCCGCACCAGCTCTCGGGCGGCATGCGGCAGCGCGTGGCCATCGCCACCGCGCTGCTGCACCGGCCCAAGGCCATCATCGCCGACGAGCCGACCACGGCGCTCGACGTCTCCATCCAGGGGCAGATCCTGGCCGAGGTGCGGCGCCTGGCCGACGAGATCGGCACCGCCTTCCTCTGGATCACCCACGACCTCGCGGTCGTCTCCTCGCTGGCCGATGCGCTCTGCGTCATGTACGCGGGGCGCGTGGTGGAGCGCGGCCCGGCGGATGCCGTCATCGCCGCGCCGCGCCACCCCTACACGGTGGCGCTGGTGGGGTCCGTCCCCTCCGGGCACGCGCCGGGGGCGCGGCTGCCGCAGCTCGCCGCCGGCCTGCCGCCGCGCGGCGCCGATGGCGCCCCCGATTCCGGCTGCCCCTTCCGCACCCGCTGCCCGCGCGCCACGGAGGTCTGCGCCACCCCGCCGCCGGAGCGGGATTTCGGCGCCGGCCACACCGCCCTCTGCCATCACCCCGTGGAGGCCGCCGCATGAGCGAGCTGCTGCGCATCGAGCGGGCCAGCAAGCGCTTCCGCCAGCCCGTGCCGCTGGGCGACCGGCTGGCGGCCTGGCTCGGCCGCCCGCGCCCGCCGCGCGCCGTGCAGGCCGTCACCGATGTCTCGCTCACCGTGGCGCGGGGCGAGGTGGTGGGGCTGGTGGGCGAGAGCGGCTGCGGCAAGTCCACCCTCGGGCGGATGGTGGCCGGCATCTACACGCCGAGCGAGGGCGCCGTGCTGTTCGAGGGCGCGCCGGTCATGCCCGGCGGCCACAAGCGCAGCCCGCGCGTGCAGATGATCCACCAGGACCCCTTCGCCAGCCTCGACCCGCGCATGAAGGTGGGCGAGACGGTGGCGGAAGGCCCGGTGGCGCACGGCATCGTCTCCCGCGCCGGGGCGGATGCGCTGGTGGCGGAGACGCTGCGGCGCGTGGGCCTCGACCCCGCCCTGCGCAACCGCTACCCGCACCAGTTCTCCGGCGGGCAGCGGCAGCGCGTGGCCATCGCCCGCGCGCTGGCCCTGAACCCGGCGCTGCTGGTGCTGGACGAGCCGGTGGCCTCGCTCGACGTCTCCATCCAGGCGCAGGTGCTGAACCTGTTCATGGACCTGCGCGAGGCCGCGGCGGGCGGCTCGGGGCTGACCAGCCTGTTCATCAGCCACGACCTCGGCGTGGTGCGGCACGTCTCGGACCGCGTGGCCATCATGTATCTCGGCCGCATCGTCGAGCTGGCGCCGACGCGCACTCTCTACGCCGCCCCCGCCCACCCCTACACCCGCGCCCTGCTCGACAGCGTGCCGAGGCTCGGCCAGGGGCGCGGCGTGTTCCACCCCATCGCGGGGGAGCTGCCCTCGCCCCTGGCGCCGCCGCCCGGCTGCCACTTCCACCCGCGCTGCCCGCATGCGGGGCCACGCTGCCGGGTGGAGGCGCCGGCGCTGCTGCCGGTGGCGCCCGGGCAGAGCGCCGCCTGCCACCTGCACCATGGCGGCACGGAGGCCGCCGCCACCGCCTGACGCCGGGGCGGGAGCGGCCCGGAAACCGGGCGGATATCAAAACATCCTGTTGCCTGCCGCCCTCCCGGCCCCTTTAAGAAGGGTGGGATGGTTGTGGGGCAAGCGCCGCCGTTCCATCTGTTGCGCTTGCACCTGGCGGCCATGCTCAAGGCATACGCCATGGGCGCAGGCTATCGACGGAGGAGACGGGCTGGATGGAAGAAGCCTCAGGCAACCGCGCGGCGGCACTGGAGGCGGAGAACGCAGCCCTGCGTGAGCAGCTCCAGGCCTATGAGACGATCACCCAGTTCGGCAGCCGCCTCGTGGCGGAGCTCGACCTGAACCGCCTGCTCCAGGCCTTTCTCGAAGGGCTCACCCAGCTCACCGGCGCCGCCTACGGCGCCTATTTCGAGAAGGTCCTGGCCCCCCTCGGCGCAGAGGCCGCGCAGGAGGGCTGGCGCCTCTCCGCCCTGGCCGGCGCCCCGGCCGAGGCCTTCACCCGCTTCGGCCTGCCGCGCGCCACCGCGCTGTTCAGCCCCACCTTCCTGGCGCAGGGTGTCATCCGCCTGGACGACGTGCTGGCCGACCCGCGCTATGGCAGCCTGGGCGGCATGCCGCGCGGCCACCTGCCGGTGCGCAGCTACATGGCGCTGCCCGTGCTCTCGGGCACCGGCGAATCGGTCGGCGCGCTGCTGTTCGGCCACCCCGAGCCGGGCCGCTTCGGCGAGCGGGAGGAGCGGCTGGCCACCGGCCTCGCCTGGCAGGCCGCCATCGCCATCGACAATGCCCGCCTCTTCGCCGCCAGCCGCGCCGAGATCGCCGAGCGGGCCAAGGCGCAGGCGGCGCTGGCGGCGCTGAACGACACGCTGGAGGAACGCATCCTGGAGCGCAGCCGCGCCCTGATGCAGGCCGAGGAGCGGCTGCGGCAGAGCCAGAAGATGGAGGCGGTGGGCCAGCTCACCGGCGGGCTGGCACATGACTTCAACAACCTGCTCACCGGCATATCCGGCAGCCTGGAGCTGCTGCAGATCCGCATCGCCCAGGGCCGGCTGGACGATCTGGACCGCTACCTGCGCGCCGCCCGCGCCGCCTCCGACCGCGCCGCGGCGCTGACCCACCGGCTGCTCGCCTTCTCCCGCCGGCAGACCCTGGCCCCCCGCGCCACCGACATCAACCGGCTGGTGGCCGGCATGGAGGAGCTGATCCGCCGCACCATGGGCCCGGACGTGACGGTGGAGGTGATCCCGGCGCCCGGCCTCTGGGCCACGCTGGTGGACAACAACCAGCTCGAGAACGCGCTGCTCAACCTCTGCATCAACGCGCGCGACGCCATGCCGGAGGGCGGCCGCCTGACCATCGAGACCGCCAACCGCTGCCTGGACGAGGCGGCGGCGCGGGCCAAGGACCTGCCGCCGGGCCAGTATGTCTCGCTCGTCGTGCGCGACACCGGCACCGGCATGTCGCCCGAGGTGGCGGCGCGCGCCTTCGATCCGTTCTTCACCACCAAGCCGCTGGGCGTGGGCACCGGGCTCGGCCTGTCCATGGTCTACGGCTTCGTCCGGCAGTCGGGCGGGCAGGCGCGCATCCTCACCGAGCCGGGCCAGGGCACCACCATCTGGCTCAACCTGCCCCGCCACCACGGCCCGGCGGAGACGGAGGCCGAGCCCGCCGCGCAGGCCGGCTCCGCCCCGGCGCCCGCTCCGCAGCGGCATGGCACCTCCGGCGAGACGGTGCTGGTGGTGGATGACGAGGCGCCCATCCGCATGCTGGTCTCAGACGTGCTGTCCGGCCTCGGCCACACCACCCTGGAGGCGGAGGATGGCGCGGCGGCGCTGCGCCTGCTGCGCTCGGCCACGCCGCTGGACCTGCTGATCACCGATGTTGGCCTGCCGGGGGGCATGAACGGCCGCCAGCTGGCGGAGGCGGCGCGCGCCCTGCGCCCCGGCCTCAAGGTGCTGTTCATCACCGGCTATGCCGAGAGCACGGCGCTCAGCCACGGCCATCTCGGCGCCGGCATGCGGCTGCTGGCCAAGCCCTTCACCCTGCAGGCACTCGCCGGCCATGTCCGGACGATGCTCGCCGGCAGCGCGGCGGCCGTGCCCTAGCGCGGGATCAGCGGCGCCACGTCGCGGTCGGCCGGGTCGGGGCTGGCGGCGAGGCCCGCGGCCACGCCGGCACGGTCGGCGGCGTCCCGGTTCTGGCTCATCTTGCGCTTGCCCTCCAGCCGGGCGATGGGCAGCCGCAGCCCGACGATGCCGCGCAGCTGCGCCCGCACGAAGGCCTCCGGCGCGTCGGCCAGTTGCCAGGGCGTGGCGCGGCCCCCCTCGTGCCGCGCCGTCAGCCGGGCGACCACATCGCGCAGCCGCGCCGGGTCCTCGAAGAACTCGGCCTGGCCATAGGCATGCACCGCCACGTAGTTCCAGGTCGGCACCACCTTGTGGTGCTCCGCCTTCGAGGCGTACCAGTTCGGCGTCACATAGGCCTCCGGCCCGCCGAACAGCACCATGGCCTCGCCCAGCGGCGGCGTCCGCCATTGCGGGTTGGCGCGGGCGAGATGGCCGTAGAGCGTGCCGAAGGGCCCTTCCTCCGGCGCCAGCAGCAGCGGCAGCGGCGTGGCCATCAGCCCCTCCGCCGTGGCGGTGACCAGGCTCGGCAGCCGCGCCGCCCGCATCGCCGCATGGATCTCGGGCAGTTCCTCCAGGCGGAAGGCGGGCGGGACATACATGGTGGCGCGGCTCCTTGCTCGGGGCTTGAGGATGGCGCGCTTCCGGTCCAGTGGAAACGGCCAGTTCCGGACAGAAAGGGTGGTCCAGTTGGACAGTGAGTCGGAGAGGCCGGGCCGGCGCATCCAGGCCGCCATCGTCGCCGGCATCCGCGAGGGCCGGCTGCCCCCGGGCGCGGCGCTGCCCTCCAGCCGCGCCCTGGCGGCGGAATGGGGCGTCTCCCGCACCACCGCCACCGCCGCCTACGAGCAGCTCGCCGCCGAGGGCTATGTGGAGAGCCGCCCCGGCGCCCGCCCGCGCGTCGCCGCCGGGTTGCTGCCGCCCGCGCCCGCCGC
>NZ_JCACVY010000104.1:0-15745 GCF_058833935.1 Roseomonas sp. TS2
CAGCACCTTCTGCCCGATGGCCAGCGGCGTCTCGTCCCGCTGCGTCACCGAGACCAGCTCGCCATTCGGCTTGCGCACGACATACTCGAAGCCGGGCGAGGAGCCGACGCCCTTCTCCACCGCCGTGCCGAGCAGCCCGCCCAGCAGCCCGCCGCCGATGCCGGCGAAGGCGGAGGTGATGTCGCCGCCGCCCACCCGGGTGCCGACCACGCCGCCGGCGGCCGCGCCGGTCACGGCGCCGGTGGTGCCATCGGCCGAGATCTCGATCTGCCGGCGGCCGACCACCACGCCCTGCTCCACCTTGTTGGCCTGCTGCACGGCGCGGCTGGCATAGGTATCGGGCGAGTAGCTCGGGCTGCAGGCGGCCAGCATGGCCAGCACGAACATGGATGTGGCGATGGCTTTCAGGCCGGTCCTGGCGGCATGGGTCATGACGGCCCCCTTCATTCTCCGCTGCTTGCGCTGCGGCGCAAACTAGAAAGCGGCGTGCCCCGTGTCATCCCGCGCCGGTGTGCCACCAGCCATACAAAGTGTGGCGGACGAGGTGTGGCGGGCAAGGTGTCGCGGGTCAGGCGTTGCGGGCGTGGCGCGGCAGGGCCGCCGTGCCGGGCCGGGGGAGCAGGTTTTTCCAGCGGCGCTGTAACTTTTCGTCAAATTCCTAGTATGCGTATGGAGCGGCCGGGCACGCGCGGCCCGGCGCCCTTCGCTGTCGTGACCGCCGAGGAGACCCGCCCGTGCCAGACCCGCACCCACAACGCCCGCAGGCCGCCCCGGGTCAGCGCAGCCTGCAGCCCGTCGTCTTCATCGGCTCGGCCGCGCTGACCCTTGCCTTCGTCCTGTTCGGCGCGCTGGCGCCGGATGCCGCCGGCGCCACCTTCGGGGCGGTGCAGGGCTGGATCACCGCCGACCTGGGCTGGTTCTACCTGCTGACGGTGGCGGTGTTCCTGCTGTTCGTCATCTATCTCGCCATCAGCCGCCACGGCCTGGTGCGGCTGGGGCCGAACCATTCCGAGCCGGATTTCAGCTATGCCAGCTGGTTCGCCATGCTGTTCAGCGCCGGCATGGGCATCGGGCTGGTGTTCTTCGGCGTGGCCGAGCCGGTGACGCACTTCATGGCGCCGCCGGAGGGCGAGCCCGCCACCATCGCCGCCGCCCGCGCCGCCATGCGGCTGAGCTACTTCCACTGGGGGCTGCACGCCTGGGCCATCTACGCGGTGGTCGGGCTGGCGCTGGCCTATTTCAGCTTCCGCCATGGCCTGCCGCTGACCGTCCGCTCCGCCCTCTACCCGCTGGTGGGCGACCGCATCCACGGCCCCATCGGCCATGCGGTGGACATCTTCGCGGTGATCGGCACCATGTTCGGCGTCGCCACCTCGCTCGGCCTCGGCGCCCTGCAGGTGAATGCCGGGCTGTCGCACGTGCTGGGCGTGCCGGTGGGGTTCGGCGTGCAGGTCCTGCTCATCGCCGGCATCACGGCGCTGGCCACGCTCTCGGTGGCCTCCGGGCTAGACAAGGGCATCAAGCTGCTCTCCAACGGCAACCTGATCATGGCGGCGGCGCTGATGCTGTTCGTCTTCGTGGTCGGGCCCACCACCTTCCTGCTGCGCACCTTCGTGCAGAACCTGGGCGGCTATATCGACCAGTTCGCGCTGCGCACCTTCCACATGTACGCCTATGACCCGAACAGCTGGCTGGGCGACTGGACGCTGTTCTACTGGGGCTGGTGGATCGCCTGGTCGCCCTTCGTCGGCATGTTCATCGCCCGCATCTCGCGCGGCCGCACCATCCGGGAATTCGTCCTCGGCGTGCTGCTGGTGCCCACCGGCTTCACCTTCGCCTGGATGACCGTGTTCGGCGACAGCGCCCTCTGGCTGCACCTGAACGGCGTCACCACCGCCGTCTCCACCGCCGTGCAGAACGACGTGACGCTGGCGCTGTTCGTCTTCCTCGAGCAGTTCCCGCTGGCCACCCTCTCCTCCTGGCTGGCGATGGTGCTGATCGTCACCTTCTTCATCACCTCGGCCGACAGCGCGGCGCTGGTGGTCAGCACCATCACCGCCGGCGGGCGGACGGATGTGCCGCTGTGGCAGCGCATCTTCTGGGCGGTCTCCTCGGGCGTCATCGCGGCCGTGCTGCTGGCATCGGGCGAGGGGCTGCGGGCGTTGCAGACGGCCGCCATCGCCAGCGCGCTGCCCTTCGCGGTGGTGATGCTGCTGATCTGCTACGGGCTGCTGCGCGGCCTGCAGCGCGAGGGGCTGCGGCAGGACGCGCTGGCGCAGAACCTGCCGCCGCGCCAGGGCCGCTCCTGGCAGCGCCAGCTGCAGGGCATCCTCTCCCACCCCAGCCAGGCGGAGGTCGCGCGCTTCCTCGACGAGGTGGCGGCGCCGGCGCTGCGGGCGGTGGCGGAGGAGCTGCGCGGGCGCGGCCTCTCGGCCGAGCTGGAGGCGCGCGAGGGCCGGCTGCGCCTGGTCTCGATGCCCGGCGCGCCGGAGGAGTTCCACTACGGGCTGCGCCTGCGCCGCTACGCCATGCCGAGCTTCTCCTACTTCGAGAGCGGCCCGGATGTGGCGCCGCGCGAGCATTACTGGCGTGCCGAGGTGTTCCTGGAGGATGGCAGCCAGGATTACGACGTGATGGGCCTGACGCGGGAGGAGCTGATCCAGGACGTGCTGGCCCAGTACGACCGGCACTTCCAGTTCCTGCACGCCCTCCGCTCGGTGTGAGGCCGGCGGCCCGGCGGCGGCGCAACCCGCGCCGCCGCCACCGGTTGCCCCGCAGACAACCCGGAGCCGAGGAGACCAGCATGAGCCATCACCTCTCGCCCGAGATGCGGGCCTGCATCGAGAACTGCCTCCGCTGCTACAGCATCTGCCTGTCCAGCTTCTCGGGCCATTGCCTGGAGGCGGGCGGCCCGCACACCGAGCCGGCGCATGCGCGGCTGATGCTGGCCTGCGCCGAGATCTGCCGCACCTCGGCGCATTTCATGCTGCTGGGCACGCCGCACCACCGCCACACCTGCCGGGAATGCGCCGAGATCTGCCGCGAATGCGCCGATGACTGCGAGCGCGTGGGCGGCATGGAGGAATGCGTGGCGGCCTGCCGCAGCTGCGCCGAGAGCTGCGCCGCCATGGCCGCCTGAGGGCCGCCGCCGGGGGCGGGCGCGGGCGACGCCCGGCGCGGCCCCCGGCCCGTTCCTCGCCGGCCGGCCCGCCCCGGCCGCGCGTATCGCGGCGTAACGGGGCTTGACCGCGCCGCCGCCCGGGCGGAAACCGGATGCTTGCGGTGTTCGGACCCCTCGTGTTAGGCGCCGCCGCACCGCACCGGACGGAAGCCGCACGTGAACCCGCCGCTGATCTTTGTTCTGAACGGTCCCAACCTGAACCTGCTCGGCACCCGCCAGCCGGAGATCTACGGGGCCGAGACGCTGGACGACATCGAGGCGCTTTGCGCCGAGACGGCGGACGCGCTGGACCTCGCGATCGACTTCCGCCAGAGCAACGTGGAGGGCGAGCTGATCTCCTGGGTGCAGGAGGCGCGCAACCACGCGGCGGGCATCATCATCAACCCCGCCGGCTATTCCCACACCTCGGTCGCGCTGATGGATGCCCTGCTGGCCTCCGACCTGCCGGTGGTCGAGGTGCATCTGAGCAACATTCATCGCCGGGAATCCTTCCGGCACCTGTCCTACGTGTCGCGCGCGGCGCAGGGCGTGATCTGCGGCCTCGGGCCGCATGGCTACGCGCTGGCGCTGCGCGGCATCGCCGGCATCCTGGCCCAGTCCGAGCAGGACTGACGCGGCGCCAGGGCAACGGCAGAGAAAGAGGCTCCCCGAGAACGTCATGAGCGGCATTTCCTTCACCCCGGAGGCGATCCGGGCGCTGGCGCAGATCCTGCGCGAGACGGATCTGAGCGAGATCGAGCTGGCCGACGGCGAGAGCCGCCTGCGCGTCACCCGCAGCGTCACCGTGGCGCAGGTGGCGGTGGCGGCGCCCGCCCCGGTGGCGGCCGCCGCCGCGCCGGCCGTGGCCGTTCCCGCGGCCGCCCCCGCCGTGGCCGAGATCACCGCCAGCACGCCGGGCGCCGTCACCTCGCCGATGGTGGGTGTCGCCTATCTCTCGCCCGAGCCGGGCGCGGCGCCCTTCGTGCAGCTCGGCGCCCGCGTGGCGGCGGGGCAGACCCTGCTGCTGATCGAGGCGATGAAGACCTTCAACCAGATCAAGGCCCCCAAGGCCGGCACCGTGACGCGCATCCTGCTGGAGAGCGGCACGCCGGTCGAGTATGGCGAGCCGCTGATGGTGGTCGAGTAAAGGCACCCCGTGATGTTCAAGCCCGGGATGTTCAAGAAGGTGCTGATCGCCAACCGGGGCGAGATCGCGCTGCGCGTCCACCGCGCCTGCCAGGAAATGGGCATCCGCACCGTGGCGGTGCATTCCACCGCCGATGCCACCGCCATGCATGTGCGGCTGGCCGATGAGAGCGTCTGCATCGGCCCGCCGGCGGCGCGGGACAGCTACCTCAACGTCGCGGCCATCCTCTCGGCGGCCAGCATCACGGGGGCGGACGCCATCCACCCCGGCTATGGCTTCCTCTCCGAGAACGCCTCCTTCGCCGAGATGGTGGAGGCGCACGGCTTCGCCTTCATCGGCCCCACCGCCGAGCACATCCGCATGATGGGCGACAAGATCGCCGCCAAGCAGGCGATGCAGTCGCTCGGCGTGCCGCTGGTGCCGGGCAGTGACGGCGAGCTGGCCAGCCTGGAGGAAGCCCAGGCGGTGGCCGAGGCCATCAAGTACCCGGTGCTGATCAAGGCCGCCGCCGGCGGCGGCGGGCGCGGCATGAAGGTGGCCCACTCCGCCGAGGAGCTGGAGGAGGCCTGGCGCGTCGCCCGCACCGAGGCCAAGGCCGCCTTCGGCAACGACGCCGTCTACATGGAGAAGTATCTCGACCGGCCGCGGCACATCGAGCTGCAGGTGATGGCCGACATGTACGGCAACGTGGTGCATTTCGGCGAGCGCGACTGCTCCCTCCAGCGCCGCCACCAGAAGCTGGTGGAGGAGGCCGGCTCGCCCGCGCTGACGCCGGACGAGCGCGCGGCGATCGGCGCGCAGGTGACGCAGGGCCTCTCGAAGCTCGGCTACCGCAACGCCGGCACGCTGGAATTCCTGTGGCAGGACGGCCAGTTCAGCTTCATCGAGATGAACACCCGCCTGCAGGTGGAGCATCCGGTGACGGAGATGGTCTGCGGCGTGGACCTGGTGAAGGAGCAGCTCCGCGTCGCCGCCGGCGAGCGGCTGGGCTACACGCAGGAGGACATCACCTTCAGCGGCCACGCCATCGAGTGCCGCATCACCGCCGAGGACCCGGAGAGCTTCGCGCCCTCGCCCGGCCGGGTGAACACCTACCACGCGCCGGGCGGGCTGGGGGTGCGGGTGGATAGCGCCCTCTACTCCGGCTACGCCGTGCCGCCGCACTACGACAGCCTGGTGGCCAAGCTGGTGGTGCACGGCAAGACGCGCGCCGAGGCCATCGCGCGGATGCGCCGCGCCCTCTCCGAGATGGTGGTGGACGGCATCAAGACCACGCTGCCGCTGCACCAGCGCATCATGGACGACGCGCAGTTCCAGTCGGGCGACTACACCATCCACTGGCTGGAGCGCTTCGTCGGCCTGCGCGGCTGAGGCCGCGCCCAGGATGACCGGCGCGGCTGAGGCCGCGTCGGGAAAGGTCTGCGCGGCCGAGGCCGCGTGGGTGAGCACCGGGCGGCGCTTCCGACAGGGCGCCGCCCCCCCCCGCTGTCCCGCGCCCCGGGGCGGCAGGAAGGCGGCCGGCACCGCGAAAAAGGCGGACTGCCCCTTTCCCTTCATCTTTTGGCTATGCCCGGGACGCAGCCTGCGCGCCTTCCTGCCGTTAACCAGGACAGGACCGCCCGCCTCACGCCTCCGGGAATGTCGATGAACGGCCCGATTTCCGTCCCCCCGCCCGCGACGCCGCAGCAGAGCGAGGCCATGCCCCCCGAGGCCCGTTCCGCCTGGCGATGGGCCGTTCTGCGCCCCTGGCTGCTGCTGGGCGGTGGCGCCCTGATGGCGGCGCTGGCGCTGTTCGCGCTGCATGGCCTCTCGCGCGAGCTGGACTACGCGGCCGTGGTGGCCAGCCTCTCGGCGCAGAGCCCCTGGGTGCTGCTGGCGGCGGTGGCGGCCACGGCGCTCAGCTTCGTCGCCATGCTGGGCTATGACCTCTCGGCGCTGCGGCATGTGGCGCCGGGGGCGGTGCCGCCGCGCATCGCCGCGCTCGCGGCCTTCTGCGGCTTCGCGCTCAGCAACACGGTGGGGGTGGGGGCCTTCACCGGCGCCGCCGTGCGCTGGCGCATCTACGCCGCCGCCGGGCTGAAGCCCGAGCGCATCGCCCGGCTGCTGGTCTTCGTCACCGCCAGCTTCGTGCTGGGGCTGTTCGCCGTCGGCGCGCTCGGGCTGCTGATCACCGCCGAATCGGTCGATGACTGGTCGGGCCTGCCGCCTGTGCTGCTGCGCGGCGTCGCCCTGCTGTTCCTGGCCGCCATGGGCGGCCTGGCGCTGCTCGGGCGGCTCAGGCCCGGCGCGCTGCGCCTCGGGCGCTTCGTGCTGCGGGTGCCGCCCATGCGGCTGGTGCTGTTCCAGGGGCTGGTCTCGCTGGTCGATATCGGCGCCGCCGCCACGGTGCTGTGGCTGCTGCTGCCGGCCGGCGCGGTGGACCTGCCCTTCTTCATCGCCCTCTACGCCGTGGCCATCGCCATCGGCGCCGCCAGCCACCTGCCGGGCGGCATCGGCGTGTTCGAGGCGGTGGTGCTGCTCGCCTTCCGCGACACCGGCGTGCCGCTGGACCAGGTGGCGGCCGCGCTGGTGCTCTACCGCCTCATCTACTTCGCGCTGCCGCTGGGGCTGGCGCTGCTGCTGCTGGCCGGGTTCGAGGTCAGCCGGCGCGCGCACCTGCTGCGGGGTGGCACCCGCGCGGTGCGCGCCGCCACCCGGCTGATGCCGCGCTTCCTCGGCGCCACCGCCTTCGCCGCCGGCGCCGGGCTGCTGCTGGGCGGCGTCACGCCCCCCGCCGGCGAGATGCCCGGCCTGCTGGCCCCCGCCCTGCCGCTGCCGCTGTTCGAGGCCAGCCACCTGATCTCCAGCGTCGGCGGGCTGCTGCTGCTCTTCGTGGCGCATGGGCTGGTGCACCGGCTGGACGGCGCCTGGTGGCTGGCGCTCGCCCTGGCGCTGAGCGGCCTCGTGCTCTCGGTGGCGCGCGGCGGCGGCGCGCTGGAGCTGGCGCTGCTCGCGCTCCTGGCCATCGCCCTCCTCGCCTCGCGCGAGCGGTTCGACCGCCGCGCGCGGATGCTGGCGCCGAGCTTCACCCCCGGCTGGTGGCTGGCCGCCGCGGGGGTGGTGGCCGCCGCCGCCTGGCTGCTGTTCTTCGCCCACCGGGACGTGGCGTATTCCCGCCAGCTCTGGTGGCAGTTCGAGCTGGACGCCTCCGCCCCGCGCAACATGCGCGCGGCGCTGGGGGCGGTGCTGGCGCTGTTCGCCGCCGGGCTGTGGGCGCTGCTGCGCCCCGTGCGCCACGCCACCCACCCGCCGACGCCGGAGGAGCTGGAGCGCGCCACCGCCATCCTCGCCCGGCAGGAGCGGGCGGACGCCAACCTGGTGCGGATGGGCGACAAGGCGCTGCTCTTCGCCGAGCAGGGCGATGCCTTCATCATGTATGGCCGGCGCGGCCGATCCTGGATCGCGCTCTACGACCCGGTGGGGCCGAAGGCGCGGCGGATCGACCTTGTCTGGCGCTTCGTCGAGATGGCCGATGCCCAGGGCGGGCGCGCCGCCTTCTATCAGGTGCGGCCGGAGAACCTGCCGCTCTACATCGATGCCGGGCTGCGGCCGCTGAAGCTGGGGGAGGCGGCGCGCGTGCCGCTGGAGAGCTTCAGCCTGACCGGCAAGTCCCGCCAGCCGCTGCGCAGCGCGCTGAACCGCGCCGAGCGCGAGGGCCTCACCTTCGCGGTGCTGCCGCCCGAGGCGGTGCCGGCGGCGATGGCCGAGCTGTCCTCCGTCTCCCGCGAATGGCTGGCGCAGCACAATGCGCGGGAGAAGGCCTTCTCCCTCGGCGCCTTCGAGCCGGCCTATGTGGCGGCGCAGCCGGTGGCGGTGGTGCGGGACCTGCAGGGCGCCATCATCGCCTTCGCCACCCTGCTGGAGACGCCCGGCCACCGCGCCGAGATGTCGATCGACCTGATGCGCCACCGCGCCGAGATCCCGCCCGGCACGATGGACTTCCTGTTCCTGAAGCTGATCCTGCGCGCCAAGGAGAGCGGCCACGCCTATTTCGACCTCGGCATGGCGCCGCTCTCGGGCCTGGCCGCGCACCGTCTGGCGCCGGTCTGGCACCGGCTGGGCGGGCTGGTCTTCCGCCGCGGCGAGCGCTTCTACAATTTCCGCGGCCTGCGCGCCTTCAAGGACAAGTTCGACCCTGTCTGGGAGCCGCGCTACCTCTGCGCCCCCGGCGGGCTGGACCCCTGGGTGGTGCTGGCCGATGTGGCGGCCCTGCAATCGGGCGGGCTGCGCGGGGTGATCGGGAAATGAGCATGCAGCGGCGTCCGCTCCTGGCTGGCCTGGCCGGCGCCCTGGCCCTGCCCCCCGCCGCCCGCGCGGCGGCGCCGCGGCGCGACGCCGCCGCCTGGCTGGTGGAGATGCCGCCGCGCCAGAAGCAGGGCGACATCTTCGCCATCATCCTCTCCGGCGATGGCGGCTGGCGCGACCTGGACCGGCAGATCGGCCGCCACATGCGGGACCGGGGCATCCCCGTGCTCGGCTTCGACTGCCTGAACTGGTTCTGGAAGCGCCGCTCGCCGGAGGAGGTGGCGGCGGAGCTGGACCGCGTCATCGCCCTCTACGCCGCCCGGTGGGAGACGCCGCGCGTGGCGCTGATCGGCTACTCCTTCGGCGCCGACGTCATGCCCTTCGCCTGGAACCGCATGGCGGCGGAGAACAAGGAGAGGGTGGTGCTGATCAGCCTGCTGGCCTTCGCGAAGGAGGCGGCCTTCGAGATCAAGGTGGGGGATTTCATCGGCCTCTCCCGCCCCAGCGCGCTGCCCACCGCGCCGGAGATCCCCGGCCTGCCGCCCGCCCTGGTGCAATGCGTCTATGGCTCGGAGGAGGAGGCGGAGACGGCCTGCAACGCCTTCCAGGACACGCCGGCCCAGCGCATCCGCATCAAGGGCGGCCACCATTTCGACGAGGACTATCCGGCCCTCGCCGAGCGCATCATGGCCCGCCTGCCGCGCTGAGGCCCGCGGCCATGCCGCAGGCTGGCCTCCGGCCCCCGGCGGCGTCATGATGGGCGCCATGTCCCGCCACCTGGTGGAAATCACCCCCGACCTCCTGCTGCGCGCCTACCGCGCCGGCCTCTTTCCCATGGCGGAATCGCGCGCCGGCAACCGCCTCTACTGGCTGGACCCGGAGCTGCGCGGAGTCCTGCCGCTGGAGGGCTTCCACCTCTCCCGCCGGCTGCGCCGCACCGTGCTCTCCGGCCCCTACACCGTGACGGCGGACACCGCCTTCGCCCAGGTCATCGCCGCCTGCGCCGCCCCCGCCCCGGGGCGGGAGGACAGCTGGATCAACCCCGAGATCGAGCGGCTGTTCAACGATCTCCACCGCATGGGACATGGCCATTCGGTGGAGACCTGGCAGGAGGGCGAGCTGGTGGGCGGCCTCTACGGCGTCTCGCTGGGCGGCGCCTTCTTCGGCGAGAGCATGTTCAGCCGCGCGCGGGACGCCTCGAAGGTGGCGCTGGTGCATCTGGTGGCGCGGCTGCGGCTGGGAGGGTTCACCCTGCTGGACACCCAGTTCATCACCGGGCACCTCGCGCAGTTCGGGGCGGCCGAGATCCCCCGCGCACTCTACAAGCAGCAGCTCGCGGAAGCGGTCGAGCGGCCGGCGCGGTGGGATCTGGACAGCGCGGAGATCGAGGCGGAGATCAGGGGGATGCGGGAGTAAAAACGGAAAAGGCCGGGGGAAGGAATTCCCCTGGACCCCTTCTTTTCTCTGCCCGTCTTTTCTCTGCCCGTCAGCTGCGGGTGGGGGCGGCCCAGAGGAGGTCCTGCTCGGGCAGGGGGAGTTCCTCCAGCTCGGCCAGGAAGCTCTCCGCCCAGCGGGTGGCGGTCTGCTCCTCCAGGCCGCGCATCATGTTCTCCCAGCGCTCGCGGCGCTCGGGCAGCGGCATCTTCAACGCCTTGTCCAGCGTCTCGCCCATCGCCTCGGCATCCAGCGGGTTGACCAGCAGCGCGCCTTCCATGGTCTCGGCGGCGCCGGCGAAGCTGGAGAGCACCAGCACGCCAGGATCCTCGGGGTCCTGCGCCGCCACGTATTCCTTGGCCACCAGGTTCATGCCGTCGCGCAGCGGGGTGACGAGGCCGACACGGGCGGCGCGGTAGAACCCCGCCAGCGTGTCCCGCGCCACCGCGCGGGCCACATAGCGCACCGGCGTCCAGTCGAACTCGGCGTAGTCGCCATTGATGCGGCCGGCGAGCGAATCCAGCTCGCGGCGCAGGTTGCGGTAGCTGGCCACCTCGTTGCGGCTGCGCGCCGCCACCTGCAGGTAGGTCACCTTGTTCAGATGCTCGGGGAAGTTGGCCAGCAGGGCGGCGAAGCCGCGCATCCGGTGCGGCAGGCCCTTGGTGTAGTCCAGCCGCTCGGCGCCGACGATCAGCGCGCGGTCGCCCATGCTGGCGGTCAGGCGCTGCGTCTCGGGGCCGTAGGCGGCCTTGCGCGCCAGTGTGGCGAAGCCGCGCGTGTCGATGCCGATCGGGTGGGCGGAGAGCTGGGCGCGGCGCATCTGGCCGGCCACCTCGCCACGCACGCCGCCGGTGGCGTCGGGCGTCAGGCCAAGGCCATCCTGGAAGCAGTTGATCATGCCCGCCAGGTCACGCTTGGTCTGCACCCCCACCAGGTCGTAGGCCAGCAGGTCGCGCAGCAGCCGCTCGGCGTCGGGAAGCGCCGAGAGCACCGCGAAGGGCGGGAAGGGGATGTGCAGGAAGAAGCCGATGCGCTGCTGGGCGCCCAGCGCCCGCAGCTCCGCCGCCATGGGGATCATCTGGTAGTCATGGATCCAGACGGTGTCCTCGGGGCCGAGCAGCGGGAGCAGCGCCTGCGCGAAATCCCGGTTCACCTTCCGGTAGGAGGCGGCCTCCGCCCGGTCGTACTCCATCAGCCCGAGGCGGAAGTGGAACAGCGGCCAGAGGGTGTTGTTGGAGTAGCCGGCGTAGAAGCCCTTGTGGTCCTCGTCCGACAGGTCGATCGTGGCGTAGTCGATGCCGCCCGCTCGGACCTGGCGGGGCTCCAGGGTCGGGTTCTTGCGGGTCTCGCCGCTCCAGCCGAACCACAGCCCGCCGCTGGCCTTGAGCACGTCCTTCAGCGCCACGGCTAGGCCGCCCGCCGAGGGTTCCCCCCGCCGCGGCACCGCCACGCGGTTGGAAACGACGACTACCCGCCCCACAGACCGTGCTCCCACGAACGGCTCAAACGCATCGCCGACAGAATCAGGCCAACATGGGAATAGGTCTGAGGAAAGTTCCCCCAGAGCTGATTCCTTTTCGGGTCCAGGTCCTCTGCGAGTAGCCCCAGGTGATTCCGGCACGACAGGATGCTCCCGAACATGGCGCGCGCTTCCTCCGTCCGGCCGGCGGCAGCGAGCGCGTCCACGTACCAGAACGAACAAACGAGGAAGGCGGTTTCAGGTTTCCCGAAATCGTCAGACATATCGTAACGGTAAAGAAATCCGTCATGGATCAGCCGCCGCCCGATCATGTCGAGCGTGCCGAGGAAGCGCGGATCGGTGGCCGGCAGGAAGCCGATCTCGGGCAGCAGCAGCAGCGCCGCGTCCATCCCGTCGCTCTCGAAGCTCTCGACGAAGCTGCCGAGATGCGGCCGGAAGGCCTTCTCGCAGATCACCGCGTGCAACTCGCGCGCCGATTTCGCCCAGCGCTCCGCCCGGTCGTGCAGCCCGAGATGCTTGGCGATGCCGGACAGCCGCGCCATGCCCGCCCAGCACATGGCCGCCGAGAAGGTGTGGATGCGCGCCCGCCCGCGGTATTCCCAGATGCCGGCATCCGGCGTCAGGGCGCGGGCCTCGGCCTGCTCGCCCAGCTTCTCCAGCAGGCGGAACAGCGGCTCGCCGGCGGGGCGGGGCAGGCGCTGGTCGAAGAACATCTGTGCCGCGGCCATGATGACCGAGCCATAGACGTCGTTCTGCACCTGCTCGGCCGCCTGGTTGCCGACCCGGACAGGACCCATGCCCAGGAAGCCCGGCAGCGCTTCCTCGATGCGTTCCGGCATGGGGAGGGAAGGCACCAGAGGGTAGCAGGGTTTCAGCACGCCGCCCGGGGAGATCGCCACCACGTTGGTGACGTAGCGGATGTACTCCTCCATCGTCCGGGTGGTGCCGAGGCGGTTCAGCGCCTGCACGGTGAACAGCGCGTCGCGCAGCCAGCAGTAGCGGTAGTCCCAGTTGCGCTCGGTGTCCGCCGCCTCGGGGATCGAGGTGGTGAGCGCCGCCACCACCGCGCCCGTCTCCTCGAAGGTGCAGAGCTTCAGCGTGATGGCGGCGCGGATCACCGCCTCCTGCCACTCGAAGGGCAGGTGCAGGCCGCGCGTCCAGTCCAGCCAGTAATTCTCCGTCTCGCGGATGAACTCCTGGCCGATCGCCTCCGCCCCCTCCGGCACCGTCTCGTCCGGGCCGAGGATGAGGGTGACGGGCTGGTCGAGCAGGAAGGGCGCCTCCTCGGCCAGGCAGGCCAGTGGCGCGTCGGTGGTGACGCGCAGCGCCGCGTCGTCGGTGAAGTAGCGCAGGTGGTTGGAGCCGGAGCGGCGCACCGGCTTGTCCCGCCCCCAATGGGCGCGCGGGCGGATGCGCAGCCGGATCAGCGGCTGGCCGGAGAGCGGCTCGATCCGCCGCACCAGCATGGGCGGGCGGAAGCTGCGGCCGAAGCGGCGGAAGCGCGGCGCGGCGTCGATGATGCGCAGCCGCCCGCCATGCTCGTCCTCCAGCTCGGTCTCCAGCACCGCCGTGTTGCGGCGGTAGGTCTGGCGGGTCTTGGTGAGCCCGATCAGCTCGCATTCCATGAACCCGTCCTGCGGCTCCGCGCCGCCGAGCAGGGCCGAGAAGATCGGGTCGCCATCGAAGCGCGGCCAGCAGAGCCAGGAGCAGCGGCCCTGCCGGTCGAACAGCCCGGCGATGATGCCGTTGCCGACGGGCGCGAGGTCGAGGGGCTGGCTCATGCCGGCAGCCGGGCGGCGATGCGGTCCAGCCAGGCCAGCACCGCGGCGGGGCCGGCGAAGTCGCGCGGGATGCGGTAGCCGGTGCCGCCCAGCGCGCGGCAGGCCTCGATGCCGAACTCGTCGGTCACGTCGTCGCCGATGAAGATGGGGGTGCGTCCGGCGAAGGGCGCGTGGCGCATCAGCCAGGAGACGGCCACGCCCTTATCGGTGGCGCGCGGCCGCAGCTCGGCGGCGGCATGGGCGGGCAGCACCTGGAAGTCGGTGCCCTCGGCGAGGCCGCGCAGGAAGGCGGCGGCTTCCTCGCCGCGCTCCGGCACGGCGCGGAAATGCAGCACGAAGCCGTGCTTCTTCTCCTCCAGCAGCAGGCCGGGGCGGGCCTCGGCGAAGGCTTCCGCCGCCGCGCGCCAGTCCTCGGGCGGGAAGGGCGGCAGCGGCATGGGCGGGATGGCGGCGCCCGGCAGGGCGGAGGCGTCGATGATGGTGCCGTGCTCGGCGGCGAAGGCGATGGGCGGCGCCTGGGTCAGGCCGCGCGCCACCTCCAGGCCGCGGCCGGTGACGATGGCGACCGCCCCGCCCAGCCCGGCCGAGAGGCGCGCCAGCAGGGCGGGGAGGTGCGGCGGCACCACCACGGCGTCCGGGCGCGGGGCGATCTCGATCAGCGTGCCGTCGAGGTCGAGGAAAAGCGCGGCCTCGCGCTGGGGCAAGGGCGGGGCGTCGGGAAAGGCGTTCTGCTCCATGACTTCCCGATATGGCCGGATGCGGGGAGATGGGGAACCCTGGGTCGGAGGACTCGCGGCGCAAATTCTCCGCCAGCGGGTGCGGCGGAGGCTCCTGGCGGGATTGTGACCCGCGCCCCGGCCGGCCGGGGCGCCGGGCCGGCCCCTCACCGTGTCAGAGGCACTCCAGCACGCGCAGGTCGTAGACCGGGTGCTCCAGCATCGACACGCCGGGCGCGTTGGCGAACATCCAGCCGCGGAACACCGGGAGGCCGCGCGAATCGTTGCGGGTCTCCAGCACCTCCAGCCAGGCGGCGGCGTCCGGCACCTCCTCCGGCGGGCGGGCGTTGCAGGCGTGCACGATCACCCGCAGCGTGCCGAAGGTGGCCGGGCGGCCGAGCGGCGTCTCCAGGATGGTGATGCGCGCCGTCACCTTGTCCAGCGCCTGGAGCTTGGCGTTGCGCTTCGGCACCCAGCCCTGGTCCTGCGGCTGGGCGCGCAGCGGCGCCTCCGCCAGCGGCGTGGCGGCCAGCAGCAGGCCGAGCAGAAGGGGGCGCAGCAACGGGCGCAGGCGGCGCATCAGCCGGCCCCCCCAGCGCCGGGCCCGGCACGGCGCGGGCTGGGCAGGGCCTGCACCATCTCGGCCAGGATGCGGCGCATCGCCGCCTCGTCGACGCCCATCAGCACGGCATCCTCCAGCAGGTCCTGCAGCAGGGTGGCGGCCTCCCGGTGGTTCTCGGCCAGCACCTTCAGCTTCTCCCGGCAGGAGACGGGCTGGCCGTCGGCGCCCGGCCAGCGGGCGGGCGGCTCCAGGCTCATGGCCGCGCGGCGGGGGCCGGGGCGGGCGCGGGCGCCTCGCCCTCCTGCTGCCGGGCGGTGTTCGAGGTCAGTTCCGTCACCGAGAAGATGAAGCGGCCCAGCAGCGATTCGAGGCTGACGGCGGACTGGGTGATGGTGACCTCCTGCCCGTCCTTCAGCATGGTCTCGGAGCCGCCCGGCACCAGCGCCACGTACTTGCCGCCCAGCAGGCTCTCCGAGGTGATCTCGGCCGAGCTGTCGTCGGGGATGGCGATGTCGGAAGCGACGCGCAGCCGCAGCACCGCCAGGTAGGTACGCGGGTCGATGTGCTGCTCGACGACGCTGCCGACCTTGACGCCGCCGATGCGCACATCGGCGCCCGGGGTCAGACCGTCGATCCGGTCGAACTTGGCGCTGAGGGTGATGCCGCCGCCGCCGCCGACCAGGCTGCGCCCGGACTGGCCGATCGCGAACACCAGGAAGGCGGCCGCCACCAGCACCACCACGGCGCCGGTGAGGATCTCGGCGATGTTGCGGCCCTGCATGCGGCTGCCTCCGGCCTTGCCTGCGGCGATCTGTCCTGACACGGCCTCAGCCACCCGGGGTCCAGGCTTCGTAGTCGCCGGCCGTGGGGGCGCGGCGGGCGCCGGAATAGTCGTGCCCCGGCGGGCGGTAGGCCTGGGCGGTGCCGGTCAGGTTGCGCTGGTGCTCGCGCTGCCACGGGTAGCGCTTCTGCTCCGAGAGCGGCGCGTCGGTCACGTGGTGCAGCCAGCAATGCCACTCGGACGGCACGGTGGTCGGGTCCGGCTCGCCGGCATAGAGCACGAAGCGGCGCTTGCGGCCGTAGCCGAGCCAGGTCTTGCGGCTCTCGTAATAGGTGTTGCCGAAGCGGTCGGTGCCGATCTTGCTGGCGGTGAGGCCAGTGGTCAGCCGCTGCAGGAAGGA
>NZ_JCACVY010000105.1:0-15132 GCF_058833935.1 Roseomonas sp. TS2
GGCCGCGGATCAGGATGTCCGTGGGCAGGGAGCCGATGGTGAAGCTCTTGGCCTCGGTGCGCAGCGCATAGTCCAGCGTCTCGCGCGCCAGGTTGATGTCGCCACGGCCGCTGATCACCGCATCCTCGGTATCGACCAGCACGGTCCGGGTGGAGAGGACGCCGCGCCGCAGGCCGAGATCGGCCACGAAGCACTGCACCCGCGTGCGGTTGGGCAGGCCCAGCGCCGAGAGGATGGCATTGCCCAGCCGCAGCCCCGAGATATCGACCAGCAGGGCCGAGAGGTTGCCGCCCGCCATGCCGAGGGTGACGGCGCCGTCGCCCCGCCCCAGCATCTCCGCCACGCTGCGGCCCTGGGTCTCGATGCGGGCGGAGCCGCCGATCGCCCCCTGGCCCTCCCCCAGCGGCGTGACCCCCATCAGCCGCGAGAGATCGACGCGCTGGAAGGAGATCCCGGCCTTCGCGCGCAGCCCGCCGCCCTCGGCCGGCGCGGCGTCGAGCTGGAGCTCGATCCGACCGCGGCCGACGCCGAAGCGCAGCGGCTTCAGCGCGATGGCGCCGTCGGTGATGGCCAGCTCGGCGTGCACATTGTCCAGCGGCATGGCCTGGCCGAGGATCTGGGCGCCGTCATAGTTCAGGCGGATATCGGCGGCCTGCAGCCTGGGCAGGTTCACCGGCGTGTCGGGCAGCACGCGCTGCCGGCGCGCCGGTGCCGCATCGCCCGGCTTGGCGCCGACGAAGCCGCCGAGATCGCCCAGGTCCACCCGCCGGGAGCGCAGGGTGGCCGTCACCAGCGGGCGGGTGCCCTTGCGCGGCTCCACGGCGATGTCGCCGTTCAGGTCGCTGCGGCCGACCCGCCCTTCCATGCCGATGAAGCGCACGGCGCCCGCCGCGTAGTCCAGCTGGCCGGTGATGCGGTAGGGCGGCGTGGCAGGGATGGGCACGCCGGTCAGCGGCGTCAGCAGCGCCATGTCGGTGCCCGAGAAATCGAGCCGCAGATTGGCGCCGGCGAAGCGCAGCGGGTCGCTCAGCGTGCCGCGCAGGCTGACCTGGGTCGGGCCGTTCTCCACCGTCAGCTCCACCGGCCAGGGATTGTCGGCATCGCGCAGCGAGAGCACGGCGCCGCCCAGCAGCCGGCCGGTGATGGGCTGGCCGGCGTAGCGCCCCTCGGCGGCGAGGCGCAGCCGGGCGGGCTGCCCCTCCGGATGCTCCGTCCCGGCGGTGACCTGCATGTCGGCGCGCAGCGGCGCCAGCGCCACATGCGCCGCCCCCTCGGTGATGCGCAATTCGCCGATCTGCGGCGCCGGCCCCGGTTCAGCCTCCGGCTCCGGCGCCGCGTCGCCCCCGGACAGGGCGGGGAAGGAATAGTTGTTCCGCCCTTCCGCATCGGCCAGCACCTCCAGCCGGGGGCGGTCGATGGCGATCTCGGGCAGCACGATGCGGCGCTCGCGGATGAAGGCCATCACGTCCACGCGCACGCGCAGGCGCGGCACGGCGGCGAAGGGCGGATCGGCTGGGAAGCCTTCCGGGTTGTCCACGCGCAGGTCGGTGAGGGTGATGTCGGTGAGCCGGCCGAGGCTGACATCCAGCCCGCCGATCTGCACGGGGCGGCCGAGCGCCGCCTCGGCGCGCCGCTCCAGCAGCGGGATGAACCAGGCCCAGGACCACAGCAGGACCAGGGTAAGGAGCAGCAGCGCCGGGATGCCGGTCCAGATCAGCACGCGGCGCAAAGGTCGTGCCGCCATGGGTCAGGCCCTCCCGCTCTTGGGGCTGCCGGCGCCGGCAGCCCTGCGGGAAGGAAAGCGCGGAAAGGCCCCAGGGTTGCGTCCGCGTTGCGGCGGGGGTGGGGATCAACCCACCGCCCACGCCGCGGGATCAGCCGCCCGGGCGGCCCGCGTCGAAGCCGAGGAAGCCACGGTCCGGCTTCGGCGCGCCGCCATCCTCGGCCCAGAGGCGCGGCGCGACGGGCGCCGGGCGGGGCTCGGCGGCCATGCGCGGCGCCGGCGATGGGCGCGGCGCCGGACCCCGCGCGAGGGCGGGCGGGGTGGAGGGCGCGGCCGCCTGGGACGGCACGCTGATCGGCGCCGGCCCGCGCGAGGACAGCAGGAAGAAGGCGATCTCGCTGCGCCCCTGGTCCACGGCTGAATCGATCGGCGTCAGGCCCAGCATGTTGCGCGCGCCGAGGTCGGCGCCACGCGCCATGGCATCGCGCGCGGCGGCCATGTCGCCCCGGTTGATGGCGTCGAACAGCGCCTCGTTGGGGCCGAGATTCTGCCCCGCCTCGGCCGGGATCGGCGGCGCGCTGGGCCGGCCGGCCAGGCCCGGCAGGGCGGGCGGCTCGGCGCGGCGCTGCTGCGGCTGGGCTTCGGGCGTCATCGGCCCGCGCAGCCGCTGGTATTGCTCCTGGGCCTGGGCGGGCCGGCCAGGGACCAGGGCGGCAGCCAGGCCGGCGGCCAGGGCGGCACCCGTCAGGGCGAGGGAGGCGAGCATCGGGAGACGGCGCATGGCGACCTCTCTAGAACATTTCCGGCGCCCGGCGAAGCCACCCGGCGCGATCCTGGGCCACAGGGGCGGCCGGCCGCCGCGTCAGCCGCAGCCCTGGCCCCGCAGGGTGAAGCTCTCCACCCGGTCGTTGCGGATGGCGAAGGTCATGTCGCACTGCACCACCGCGTAGCTGGACGGCACGGCCCAGGGGCGGCGATAGCCGTAATAGCCATAGCCCCAGGGATCGCCCGGCACCATCACCGTCTGCCGCTGCTCGAACTGCAGGAAGCGGCGGCCCTCCGTCTCGTAGCTGCGGACAGGCACGCCGAGCTGCGCCACCAGATCCCCCTCGCTGCGGTTGATGAAGGTGGCGAGCCGCTGCTCCAGCGTCGGGCCGGGCGCGGCGCAGGCGGCCAGCAGGACTGGCAAGGCAAGGCTCGGAATCAGGCGGCGCATGGTTGGACCCTCCACACCCTACATAGGAAACGCAGGGGATGGCGGCAAAGTGGCAGCGAGATCACCGTCCCTCGCGCCGCCAGGCGACCAGCGCCAGCCCCAGCACCAGCGGCAGGGCCAGCCAGGGCGGCAGCAATGGCAGGGCGGCGATTCCCGTCACCAGATGGTCCTGGTTGCGGCGCAGCCCGATCCAGCTTCCCCCCGTGGCATCCCGCCCCAGGGCCACGCGGCGCAGCTCGGGCAGCGCCGGGGCCTCGGCCACGCCCAGCCAGTGGGCGCCGCCGCCGGTAGCGCGGGCCAGCGGCAGGGCGGCACCGGCATCGGCGCGGAGGTCGGCCATCTCCAGCGGGTTGGCGGCGGCGGCGGCGGCGAAGGCGGTGCGGCGGCCATCGCTCGCCTGCCACACGCCGGGCAGGCCGGCGGGCAGCTCCAGCACCGCCTGCCCGCCGCCCGAGGGCTGCGGCGCGCGGCGCGTGACCGTGCCGTCCGGCGCGGTGACGGCAATCTCGGGCGGCGCGCCGGCCTCGACGCTGCGGCGCGTGACGGTGAGGGTGCCGCCCTCGATGCGGGCGGTCAGGTCCTCCTCCTCCAGCTCCGGCTCCTTCATCAGCCAGTGGGCGGCGCGGCGCAGCAGCTCGGCCTGCGGGCCGCCGCCATCATGCCCGCGCGACCACAGCCAGATCTGGTCGGACAGCAGCAGGGCGACGCGCCCCTCCCCCACCCGGTCCAGTTGCAGCAGCGGGTCGCCGCCCGGGCCGTCCATCACCGTCACGCCGCTTTGCGGCTGGGCGCGGAGATGGCGGTACCAGCGGCCCCAGGCGGGCTCGGCATTGCCGGCATTGGCGCCGGCGAGGCCTTGGGTGACGGGGTGGCGCGTGCCGGCCTCCGTCACGCGCGGGCGGAAGGCGCCCTCGGCCAGGGCACCATTGCCGGCGCCCGCCGTGGCGGGCCGGGCGGGCAGCACCTGCCCCAGCGGCGTGCCGGCGAGGCTGGACGGCCCGGTGAACTCCGGCCCCACCGAGAGCAGCAGCGCGCCGCCGCCGCGCACATAGTCGGCGATGTTGCGCAGATACATGGGCGGCAGGATGCCGCGGTTGCTGAAGCGGTCGAAGACGATCAGGTCGAACTCGCGCAGCTTCACCTGGAACAGCTCGCGCACCGGGAAGGCGATCAGCGCCAGCTCGTTCAGCGGCGTCAGGTCGTCCTTCTCCGGCGGGCGCAGGATGGTGAAGTGGACGAGGTCGACATTCGGGTCCGCCTTCAGCAGGCGGCGCCAGGTGCGCTCGCCGGAATGCGGCTCACCCGAGACCAGCAGCACGCGCAGCCGGTCCCGCACCCCGTTCACCGTGACGACGGCGCGGTTGTTCAGCGGCGAGACCTCCCCCGCCCTCGCCTCGGCGGTCAACTCCACCACGCTCGGGCCGCCGCGCTCGATGGGCAGGGTGATGCGGTGCTCGCGCCCGAGCGGCACGCTCTCCACGCGCGGCGGGGCGCCATCCCGCCGCAGGGTGAGGCGCACGGCGCCGCCCGTCTCCCGCGCGCCGAGATCCTCCACCACCACGCGCAGCTCCACGCTGCGGCCGACGATGCCGTAGCCAGGCGCCTCGATGATCCGGATGCGCCGGTCCGTCTCGCCCGGCTGGCCGGGCAGCACCAGGTGCAGCGGCGCCTCGAAGGAGGGCTGGGCCGGGATGTCGTGCGCCTGCCCGTCGGTCAGGGCGATGATTCCGGCCAGCCGGGCGCGCGGGATCTCGGCCAGCGCGCGGTCGATGGCGGTGAACAGCCGGGTGCCCTGCCGCCCGCCCTCCGGCAGGTCGACGGTGCGCAGCTCCAGGTCGGGGAAGCGGGCGGCGGCCTGCTCGATGGCGCTGCGGGCGGCATCGAGCTGCGCGGCACGAGGGCCGATGCGGGCGGAATCGCTGCGGTCCTGCACCAGCAGGGCGATGTCCGGCCGGGTCTCGCGCGTCTCCTCGACGAGACGGGGATTGGCCAGCGCCAGCAGCAGCACGGCGAAGGAGAGCGCCCGCCAGCCCACGCCCCGCGCCCGCCGCCACAGAGCCGGCGCCAGCGCCAGCAGGGCCAGCAGCGCCAGCGCCCCCAGCAGCCAGAGCGGCAGGATGGGCGCGAAGTCGAGACCGGCGATGGCCTGGCGCATGGTGGGCTACTCCGCTGTACGGGCGGGAGGAAGAGAAGCGATTCTTCTTTTTCTGAAGAAAAAGAAGCAAAAAGACTTTTCGGGTTTGGCGTCACGCCGTTCCACCGGCGCCACGCCAACGAACAAAAGTTTTTTGGTTCTTTTTTCCAAAAAAGAACCCTTCAATTCCCCAGCCTTTCGAGGATGGCCGGCACATGGACCTGGTCGCCCTTGTAGTTGCCGGTCAGCGCGTACATCACGAGGTTGACGCCGAAGCGGTAGGCCAGCGTGCGCTGCCGCGCGCCCCCGGGGATGACGGCGTAGGGGTTGTTGCCCCGCGCATCGACGGCCCAGGCCCCCGCCCAGTCATGCCCGCCGATGATGACGGGGCTGACGCTGTCATTCGCCCGGTCCTCCTGCCGCGAGACCCAGACCTGCCCGCCGGCGAAGCGCCCCGGCAGCTCGGGCGGCAGCAGGTAGAAGGAGCGGGTCAGCACATGCTCCGGTGAGACCGGGGCGAGCGGCGGGATGGCCAGCGGCCGCGTCACGCGCTGCAAGGCCGCGGCGGCGCCGGGGGCGAAGCCCTCGCCCGAACCCTCGCCGCGCGTGTCGATGAGGATGATGCCGCCCTGGCGCATGAAGTCGTTCAGCGCGCCGGCGGCGGCGCCGGCGGGCGTCGGCGTCTCGGCGGTGATCACCCAGTAGAGCAGCGGCAGGGTGGAGAGGTCGTCCTGCCCCGGACGGACGGCCACCGGCTCGCCCAGCGCGGCGGCGGTGCGGCGGTTGACGTAGTCCGAGAGGCCGACGAGCCCCTGGCGCACCGTCTCGTCCAGCCCGGCATCCTCGCTGGCGACATAGCCGATGCGGGTGGCCAGCGGCATGTCTTGCGCCCAGGCGGGGGTGGAGGCCAGCGCCACCAGCAGCGGCAGCGCCGCCAGCCGCGCGGCGCGCCCGATAAGCCCGCGCTGCACCAGCGAGAGCAGCAGGTCCGCCGACAGCAGCAGCAGCGCGGCGGCGAGCAGCCAGGGCCCCAGGTCGCGCTCCGCCGGCACGCCGCCGATGGCCTGGAAGGCGGTGCCAGGCGGCGGCGCCGCCAGGGCACGCGGCGCGGGCAGACTCGCGGAAAGGTTCAGCGCGCGGCGCTCGCCGCCCTCGCCCGGCACGCCGTACCAGCCGGGCGGGTGGCGCGGCCCCGGCGCCGTCTCGGCGAAGCGGTTGGCGGGGATGGCGCCCGCCCCGCCCGGCGCCGGGCCGAGGCGGCCGAAGCCGTCCATCGTCTCCAGCGGCGCCAGCGGCTGGCTGCCCTCGGCGCCCGCCACGCCGGAGGAGAGGGCCACGACCCGCCGCAGCATGTCGATGAACAGGCCGGAGAGCGGCAGGTTGGACCACTCGGCATTGGCGGTGACGTGGAACAGCACGATGCGCCCCGCCCCGCGCGCCTCGGCGGTGACGAGCGGGGTGCCGTCGGCCAGCCGCGCCCATGTGCGGTCGGAGAGCTGCGGCCCCGGCTCGGCCAGCACCTGGGTGGAGATGGCCACCTCGGCCGGGGTGGGCAGGCCGGCGAAGGGCGAGCCGTCGGCGAAGGGGGCGAGGCCCTGCGGCTGCTCCCAGGAGAGCGCGCCGCCGAGCTGCCGCTCGCCCGCGCGGAGGCGCACCGGCAGCAGCGTGTCCGGCGCCTCGGCCAGGCGCGGCCCGGCGAAGCGGATCAGCGTGCCGCCCTCCTCCACCCAGCGGGCGAGCGCGGCGCGCTCGGCGCCCTCGGGCAGCGGACGGTCGGCCAGCACCATCACGGCGAGCTGGCGGGAGAGCAGCGGCGCGACACCCCCCTGGCGCAGCTCGGCATAGGGCTCCAGCGCCCGCTCCAGGTAGTAGAGCGAGCCGATCAGCGGCGTGGAGGCGCCCTGCTCCACCGGCCCGACCAGCCCGACGGGGCGGCGGCGGAAGCGCTCATCGAGCAGCACGGCGGCGCCGGCCGTCTCCTCCCCTTCGATCTCCAGCCGGGTGATCTGGTTGCGGATCTCGATCGGCAGGTCGAGCGCCGCCTCGCCCGCCTCCCCTCCGGCGGCCACGGGGATGGTGGCGCGGGCCAGGGCACGGCCATCGCCGGTGCGGGCCAGCACCGCCACCTCGCCCGCCATGGCGGCGGGGGTCTGGCGCAGGGCGAGGTGCAGCCGGTCCGGCTCGGCGCGGGGCGGCAGCAGCAGTCGGGTGGCGCGGCCCTCGGCGCGGGCGAGGGTCAGCGGGCCGGCGGCGGCCAGGGCCGTGGCGAGCGGCGTGAAGCCATCCCCCTGCGCCTGGTGCTCCACGCCATCGGCCAAATAGAGGCTGGCGAAGCCGCCGGGGTTCTGCGGCACCCAGGCCTGCAGGGCGGCCAGGGCGGCGGCGCGGTCCGGCGCCCAGGGCTTGGGGCGCAGCGCGGCGAGCCGGGCGCGCAGCGCCTCGGCCGGCATCAGCGCGCTGGCGCGGAGCGCCTCGCCATTCTCGGCCGGCGCGGTGGTGAGCAGGGCGGCGCGGCGGCCCTCGCGCGCGGCGGCCTCCAGCGCGGCCTGGGCGGCGGCGGCGCGGGCCGGCCAGTCGGCAGCGCTGGGCCAGCCGTCATCGACCACCAGCAGCAGCGGCCCATCGCCCTGCGCGGCGGCGCCCGGCCCCCAGACGGGGCGGGAGAGGCCGAGCACGATCAGCGCCGCCGCGGCGAGGCGCAGCAGCAGCAGCCACCAGGGCGTGCGGGCGGGCGTCTCCTCCGGCGCCGGCAGGTCGCGCAGCAGGCGCAGCGCCGGGAAGGCCTGCCGGCGCGGCGCCGGCGGCGTGACGCGCAGCAGCCACCAGATCAGCGGCAGGGCCGGCAGCGCCAGCAGCAGCCAGGGGGCGACGAAGCCGATCGGACCGAGGGACAGCACGCGCGAGCCTCTCCTTCTGGATGGGCCGTCTCAGGAACTAGCCGGGCGCCAGGGCCTGCCACAGCGCCAGCAGGGCCGCCTCCGGCGGCGTGTCGGTGCGGTGGGTGGCGAAGGACCAGCCCGCGGCGCCAGCGATGGCGGCGAGACCCGCCCGGTGCGCCGCCAGCCGCTCGGCATACAATGCACGCACACCCTCAACGCGCGGTAACAGCAGCGGGGTTTCCGTGGCCGCCACGCCTTCGAAGCGCACCCGCCCGGCATAGGGCAGCGTCTCCTCCGCCGGGTCCAGCACCTGCAGCAGGTGGCCGCGCACGCCGCGCCCGGCCAGCGCCGCCACCGCCGCCCGGATCTCCTCCAGCGGCGCCAGGAAATCGCCGAACAGCACGGCGCGGGCGTGGCGGGGCAGCGCCTCGTCGGCGGCAGGCGGCGCGTGGCGGGAGAGGGTGTCGGCCACCGAGGCCAGGGCGCCGCGTCCGGCGAAGGCGCGGCGGGCGCCCAGCAGCCGCACCCGCTCGCCGCCGCGCAGCAGCAGCGAGGCCAACGCCAACAGCAGCAGCTCGGCCCGCTCGCGCTTCTCGGGGCGGTCGCGGCCGCCGCGCCAGGCCATGCCGGGGCTGGCGTCGCGCCACAGCGCCACGCTCTGCGCCGCCTCCCACTCGGTCTCCCGCACGAAGAGGCGGTCGGACTTGGCGCTCTGCCGCCAATCGATGCGGCCCACCGCGTCGCCGGCCAGATAGGGGCGGAACTGCCAGAAGGCATCGCCCTGGCCGGCGCGGCGGCGGCCGTGCACGCCCTGCATGACGGTGGCCGCCACGCGCTCGGCCGCCACCACCAGCGGCGGCAGGCGGCCGCCCAGCGCCTCGGCGGCGAGCGGGTTCAGCGGCGGCGCGGCGCCGCGGGATGCCGGCTCAGCCAAGGCTGGCCTTCAGCGCGCCGATCACATCCGCGAGCTTCACGCCATCGGCGCGGGCGGAGAAGTTGAGCGCCATGCGGTGGCGCAGCACCGGCTCGGCCAGCGCCAGAACGTCCTCCACGCTGGGGGCGAGGCGGCCATCGAGCACGGCGCGGGCGCGGGTGGCCAGCATCAGCGCCTGCGCCGCGCGCGGGCCGGGCCCCCAGGCGAGGTGCTGGCGCACGGCGGGCAGGGTGCCGGTTTCCGGCCGGGCGCCGCGCACCAGCTTCAGGATGGCGTCCAGCACCTGCTCGCCCACCGGGATGCGGCGGATCAGCGCCTGCGCGGCCAGCAGCTCGGCGGCGGTCATGGCGGGCTCGGCGCGCGCCTCGGCGTTGCCGGTGGTGGCCAGCAGCATGGCGCGCTCCGCCGCCTCGTCCGGGTAGGTAACCTCGATCTCCAGCAGGAAGCGGTCGAGCTGCGCCTCGGGCAGCGGATAGGTGCCCTCCTGCTCGATCGGGTTCTGCGTGGCCAGCACATGGAAGGGGGCGGGCAGCGGGTGGGCCTGGCCGGCGATGGCCACCTTCCGCTCCTGCATCGCCTGCAACAGGGCGGACTGGGTGCGCGGGCTGGCGCGGTTGATCTCATCGGCCATCAGCAGCTGGCAGAAGACGGGGCCCTTGATGAAGCGGAAGGCGCGCCGGCCGTCCGCCCCCTCCTCCAGCACCTCGGAGCCCAGGATGTCGGCCGGCATCAGGTCGGGGGTGAACTGCACGCGGCTCTCATCGAGCCCCAGCACGGTGCCGAGCGTCTCCACCAGCCGCGTCTTGCCCAGGCCCGGCACGCCCACCAGCAGCACATGCCCGCCGGAGAGGATGGTGATCAGCACCTGCTCCACCACCTCGGGCTGGCCGAAGATCACCCGCCCCACCGCGGCGCGGACACGGGCCAGGCGGGTGCCCAGCGCCTCCACCTCCGCGACGAGGATGTTCGGATCGGTGGGGTCGGCCACTTCAACCATGCCGCTACGCCTCCTTATATAGACCGGATATGGGAAGCCGGCCCGCCTTGGCCAGCCCGCCCCTTCTGCCAGGAGCGAGACTTGGGGAAGCCTATGACCGTCGGGCGCATGGACGAAGCATTGAAACAATCCGCAGGCGAGAATGCCTGCCGACGACGGGAGGATGCTGCCGCCGTGCTGAACACCGCACCGCCGAGGGGCCGCACCGGGACCGCCCCGGGCCCGGCCCGCCCGAAACACGATTGCGGCATGCTGGACATGCGCATCGCCAAGGATGGCTCCTGGCACTACCAGGGCAGCCCGATCGGCCGGAAGGAGCTGGTCTGCCTCTTCGCCTCCGTGCTGAAGCGCGAGGCGGATGGCCGCTACCTGCTGGAGACCCCGGTGGAGCGCGGCGAGATCACCGTCGAGGACGCACCCTTCGTCGCCGTCGAGGTGTTCTGGCGCCGCTGCGAGGGGCGGCAATGCCTGACCTTCCGCACCAACCTCGACGAGATGGTGACGGCCGATGCCGACCACCCGATCCGCGTCGCCATCGACCGCCGCTCGCGCGAGCCGCGCCCCTACGTGATGGTGCGGCCGGGGCTGGAGGCGCGCATCAACCGCGCCGTCTTCTACGAGCTGGTGGCCCTGGCCGAGACGGAGAAGGTGGAAGGCCGCGAGCTGCTGGGCGTCTGGAGCGAGGGGGTGTTCTTCCCCATCGACGAGGTGCCGGCCGAGTCGCGCAACGGGGCCGCCGCCGCGGAATGAGCGCCGCCGCATGAGCCCTGCCGCATGAGGGCGGCCGCGTGAACGACGCGCCGCTGCCCGTGCCCGCCGCCCCGCCGCTGGATGTGGCGGAGGTGGCCCGCCGCCTCTCCGACCCGGCCCGGCTGGCGCGGGGCGGCGGCACCGTGCCGCCGGAGGGCGGCCGCGCCGCCGCCGTGCTGGTGCCCGTGGTGCTGCACGAGGCCGGCCCCACCCTGCTGCTGACCCTGCGGGCGGAGCGGCTTTCCAGCCATGCCGGGCAGGTGGCCTTCCCCGGTGGCCGCATCGAGCCGGGGGAGAACCCGGAGCAGGCGGCCCTGCGGGAGGCGGCGGAGGAGGTCGGGCTCGACCCGCGCCTGCCCCGCATCCTCGGCCGGCTGCCGGAGCATGTCACCGGCACCGGCTTCCATGTGACGCCGGTGCTGGCGCTGCTGGAGCCGCCGCTGAACCTGATGCCCTCGCCGGACGAGGTGGCGCTGGTCTTCGAATACGCGCTGGCCCCGCTGCTCGACCCGGCGCTGCCGCAGCGCCAGAGCGCGCTGTGGAAGGGCGAGCGGCGGCATTTCTACGTCTGGCCGCACGAGACGCATTACGTGTGGGGCGCCACGGCGGCCATCATGCACAGCCTGGCGGTGGCGCTGCGGGAGGCCTAGCCGGCCGCATCCTCGCTGGCCGCATCCTCCGCCGCCAGGCTCGCCCGCATCCAGGCCAGGAAGGCGCGGGCCGCCGGCCCCTCCGCCCGGGCCGAGAAGGGAATCGCCGCCAGCCCCTCGGCGAAGGGGGCGAAGCCGCAGGGGGCGGCGAGCCGGCCCTGCTCCAGCGCCTCCCGCGCCATGCGCCGCTCCAGCAGCGCCACGCCGAGGCCGCCCAGGGCCGCCTCCAGGCAGAGATGGGTGTGCGGGAAGCGCAGCTCGGCCGCGCAATCCACGTAGCACCCGGTGGCCTCCTGCCACAGCGCCCAGGCGCGCGGCGTGTGCTCCTGCGCGATCCGCGCCGGCGCGCGCAGGGCGCCGGGCGTCACCGCCACCGGGTAGCCGGGGGCACAGACCGGGCCGAAGGCCACGCCCCCCAGCGGCAGGGCGCGCGCCCGGTCGGCCGGCGGATAGGCGGCGCGGTCCCAGGCGATGACCAGGTCCGCCCCCTCCTGCCGCAGCTGCCGCGCCGAGGTCATGGAAAGCCGCAGCCGCACGCCCGGATGCGCGCCGTAGAACCCGCCCAGCCGCGGCACCAGCCAGCGCATGGCGAAGGTGGCGCTGCACGCCACGTGCAGCGAGGGGCCGTGCGCCTCCTCCAGCACGGAGCGCCAGCCCTCCTCCAGCGCATCCAGCGCCCCGGCCACCTGGCGGCGCAGCGCCTCGCCCTGCGCGTTCAGGCGGATGCCGGTGCCGGCGCGGTCGAACAGCGGCACGCCCGCCGCCTCCTGCAGGGCGCGGATCTGCCGGCTGACGGCGCCATGGGTGCGGCCCAGCTCCGCCGCCGCCCGCCCCACCGAGTTCAGTCGCGCCGCCGCCTCGAAGGCGCGCAGCGCGGAGAGCGGCGGCAGGCGCCGGGGCTTCCCCTCCCCCTCCGGCATGGCGGGCTCCTTGGTGAGTTTTCCGCACCGATGGGCGGCGCCGAACTCGATATCGGCGGCGCCGCGCCGCGTCTAGAGAAGGCGCGGCATTCACCAAGGAGGGCCGGTCGGCATGGCCATCATCCGGACGATCGAGGCGCTGGAGCAGCTCTATGGCGGCGCGGCGGCGGTGGGCGAGGCCTCCACCGCCAAGGTGGCGGACCACGTCACGCCGGAGTACCGGCGGATCATCGAGGCGGCGCCCTTCCTGGCGCTGGCCACGGTGGGGCCGGAGGGGCTGGACTGCTCGCCGCGTGGCGACCGCGGCGCGGTGGCGGTGGTGGACGGCCCCCGCCGCCTGCTGCTGCCCGACCGGCGCGGCAACAACCGCATCGACAGCCTGCGCAACGTGGTGCGCGACCCGCGCGTGGCGCTGATGTTCCTGATCCCCGGCAGCGGCAACGCGCTGCGCGTCAATGGCGCGGCGCATCTGGAGGACGACCCGGCCCTGCTGGAGCGCCTCTCGGCCGAGGGGAAGGCGCCGCGCAGCGTCATGGTGATCGAAGTGCGGGAGGTCTATTTCCAGTGCGCCCGCGCAATCCTCCGCGCCGGGCTGTGGCAGGCGGAGCGGCAGGTGGACCCGGCGACGCTGCCCAGCCCCGGCCGCATCCTGGCGGCGATGAGCGGCGGCCGCGTCGGCGGCGAGGCCTATGACCGGGAATGGCCGGAGCGGGCGCGGCAATCCATGTGGTGAGGCGGCGGAGGCATTTGGCAGGCGGCCGCGCCGGGCCTATCTGTGGGGGCCGGCGCGCCTTCCCTCCGCGGCGCCGCCCCCGAGGAGCCGCCCCGCCATGAAGCTCTACGAGATCCCGGCGCATCTGCCCTTCCTGCCCACCCTGGCGGAGGGCGTGCTGGGCTGGGTGGGGCTGGACGACCCGCTGGCCCTCTCCCGCACCACCATCCTGCTGCCGACGCGCCGCGCCGCCCTCGCCCTGCGCGAGGCCTTCCTGCGCACCGCCGGCAACCGCACCCTGCTGCTGCCGCGCATGCGCGCGCTCACCGGCCTCTCCACCCAGGAGGCGGACGAGCTGTCCCTGCCCGTGCTGCTGGACCTGCCGCCGGCGGTGGACCCGGCCCGGCGCCAGGCGGTGCTGACCGACCTGGTGATGCGCCTGCCCTCCCGCTTCGGCGGGCCGAACACGCCGGAGCAGGCCTGGACCCTCGCCGCCGCCCTGGCCGAGCTGATGGACGAGACGGCGCTGGAGGGCTGCGACGACTGCCTGCTCGCCTCGCTGGTGCCGGACGAGTTCGCCGCCCACTGGCAGGTGACGCACACCTTCCTGCGCGGCGTGCTGGATGCCTGGGGGGCGTGGCTCGCCGAGCAGGGGCTGATGGATATCGGCCCCCGCCGCGTCGCCGCGCTGGAGGCGCAGGCCGAGGCGTGGAAGCGCGAGCCGCCCGCCGACCCCGTCATCGCCGCCGGCATCGGCGCCGGCGGCACCATCCCCGCGGCCGCGGCGCTGCTGAAGGTGGTGGCGCGGCTGCCGCAGGGCTGCGTGGTGCTGCACGGCCCGGGCGAGGTGAAGTCGGCCGAGCTGTGGGCCGCCATCGGCGAGAGCCCCACCCATCCGCTCTCCGGCCAGGTGCGCCTGCTCTCGGCGATGGACGCGACGCCGGGCGACCTGCGGCCCTGGCCGGGCAATGGCGCGGGGCAGGCGCCGCTGATCCGCCGCGCCGAGCTGCTCTCCTGCTCGCTGCGCCCGGCCGCCGGGCTCGATGCCTGGCTGACCCGCCGCCCCGCCCACTGGGAGCCGTCGCTGCGCGGCCTCTCGCTGCTGGAGGCGCCGGACGTGCAGGCGGAGGCGGTGGCCATCGCCCTGCTGCTGCGCGAGGCGCTGGAGCACCCCGGCGCCCGCGCCGCGCTGATCACGCCGGACCGCGAGCTGGGCCGCCGCGTCGCCGCCGAGCTGACCCGCCACGGCGTGCTGGCCGACGATTCCGCCGGCCAGCCGCTGGGCGAGACGCCGACGGGGGCCTATCTGCGCCTGCTCGCCCGCACGGTGGGCGAGGATTTCGCGCCCGTGCCGCTGCTTTCGCTGCTGAAGCACCCGCTCTCGGCCGGCGGCCTGGCGCGCGCCGAGTGGATGGAGGCGGTGCGACTGCTGGAGCGGCGCGCGCTGCGCGGCCCGCGCCCCGCGCCGGGTCTGGCCGGGCTGCGCGCCCGCGTGCTGGAAGCCTTCCGCCGCGAGAAGGATGCCGCCCTGCTGGCCACGGTGATGCGGCTGATCGAGGCGCTGGAGCGCTGCCTGGACGGCTTCGACAGCCTGCCCGACAGCCCCGCCCGGCCGCCGGCCGACCTGCTCGACGCCCACCTGACCGCCGCCGAGGCGCTGGCCTCCACGCGCGACCGCCCCGGCGGGCTCCGCCTCTATGCCGGCGAGGAGGGCGAGCCGCTGGCGGTGCATCTCTCGCAGATGCCGCCCGCGCTGCGCGCCCTGCCGCCGATGAGCCCGGCCGGCTGGCCCGCCCTGTTCGACGCCTCGCTGGCAGGGCCCTCGGCGCCCAGCGTGCGCATCGGCCGGGGGCGGGACCATGCCGAGCATCCGCGCATCGCCATCCTCGGGCTGCTGGAGGCGCGGCTGCAGGATTTCGACCTCGCCATCCTGGGCAGCCTGGAGGAAGGCGTCTGGCCGCAGGCGACCGACCCAGGCCCCTGGCTGAGCCGCCCGATGCGCACCGATTTCGGCCTGCCCGAGCCGGAGAGCCGCATCGGCCGCGTCGCCGCCGACTTCCTGCTGGCCGCCGCCTCGGCGCCGCGCGTGGTGCTCTCCTGGGCGCGCAAGCGGGCCGGCGCCCCCACCGTGCCCTCGCGCTGGCTGACGCGGCTGGAGACCTTCCTCTCCGGGCAGCGGGACGCGGCGCATCCGCGCGGCCTGGCGCTGCCGCGCAG
>NZ_JCACVY010000106.1:0-15125 GCF_058833935.1 Roseomonas sp. TS2
GGCCCTGCCGATGCGCGTCTCCGACGCGCCCAAGCCGCCCCGCACCGCGCAGCCGCTCGACGAGGCGGTGCTGAGCCTGACCGTGGCGCTGCTCGACCGCGCCCGGCTCGAGCCGCCCGGCCCCTCCGGCCGCCACGACCTGGTGGTGGACCCGTTGATCGACCGCGCCACCGGCCAGCAGACGGCGGTGACGCGCGGCATGGAGCAGCGCATCGGCACGCTGGTGCGGGAGCGCTACCCGGCGTTCAACCTGCGCCCCTTCGGCACCGCCGCGCTGGACGAGCAGCCGCTGATCCTGCTCGGCGCCATCACGCCGGTGGCGGAGGCCGGCGTCATCCCGGCGAGCGAGGCGCCCTTCCCGCAGGTCTACCGGATCTGGGCGGTGCTGGGGGATCTCCGCACCGGCCGCATCGTCAGCCACGAGACGGCCTGGGTGCGCGGCCCGGATGTGGACATGACCCCCACCGCCTTCTTCCGCGACAGCCCCGCCTGGAACCGCGAGCCGCTGACCGCCGCCTATCTCCGCACCTGCGCCGGCGACCCGGGCGAGGCGATCGACCCCGCCTATCTGCGCGCCCTGCGCGCCCAGGCCCATGCCGCCGACGGGGTGCGCGCCTACGAGGCCGGCAACCCGGCGGCGGCGCTGGCCGCCTACGAGGCGGCCTCGGCGCTGCCGGGGGGTGACCAGCTGCGCGTGCGCAACGGCCTCTACCTCGCCAACAAGGCGCTGGGCCGCGACGCGGCGGCCGAGGCCGCCTTCGGCGCGGTGGTGGCGCAGGGGCTGGACCGGGGCGAGCTGGCGGTGAAGTTCCTCTTCCGCCCCGGCACCACCGCCTTCTGGGCCGACCCCGCCATCAGCGGCGACTACCCGATGTGGCTGCGGCAGATCGCCCGGCAGACCGAGCCGCGCCCCTTCTGCCTGGCGCTGACCGGCCATGCCAGCCCGACCGGGCCGGCGGCGCTGAACCGGCGCCTCTCGGCGGCGCGGGCCGAGGCGGTGCGCGGGCGGCTGGTCGCCGAGCGGCCGGCGCTGCGGCCGCGCACCGTGGCGGAGGGGGTGGGAGCCAGCCAGCCGCTCATCGGCACCGGCACGGATGACGCGACCGACGCGCTGGACCGGCGCGTCAGCTTCGCGCCGGAGGCCTGCGCGGCCCGGCTCTGAGCCCGGCCCTACTCCGCCAGGCCGAGCGCCTCGAGATGCGCGGCGCCGCGGCGCAGGCTGGTCTGGTCGCGCACCTCCAGGATCAGGCGCGGCCGGCCGGCGAGGCGGGCGAGGGCGGCGAACAGGCCCGGCCAGCGGATGGTGCCCTCGCCCGGCTGCCAGTGGCGGTCGGCATGGCCGTCCGTATCCTGCAGGTGGACATGGCGCAGCGCCTCGCCCGCCAGGTTCACATGCACGTCCACCGGCGGCGCGCCGGTGCTGACATGCGCGTAGTGGGCGTGGCCGGTGTCGAGCGAGACCTGCACCGCCGGGCTGCCGAAGGAGGCGGCGAGGGCGATGCGGTCGCGCGGCTCCTTGTCCTCGATGTTCTCGATGACCAGCTCGCAGCCCTGCGACTCGGCGCGGGCGACGACGTCGCGCAGCGTCAGGTTCACGCGCTCGATCTGCTGCTCGCGGGCGCCGGGGAAGGCGTCGAGGTTGGCGTGGTCCCAGGTGGTGTAGGGGGAGTGGACCACCATCTGCGTGGCGCCCACCGCGGCGCAGGCTTCCAGCCCCTGCAGCAGGCGGCGGCGCACCACGGCGCGGATCTCGGGGTCGTGGCTGTCGATCTTGAAGCCCCAGAACGGCCCGTGCAGGCCGACGCGGCCGGTGTGCCCGTCCAGCAGCGCGCGCAGCCGCTCGGCCACCGGGCGCCAGTCGCCGTCCAGCACCTCGGCGCTGTGCAGGTCCTGGATCTCCAGGTCGCGCTGCTTCTCCAGCAGCCAGTCGCGGTGCTGGGTGATGCCCTTGAGGGTGAGGGCGGCGCCGAGGATGGGCTTGTCGGTCATGAACAGGGTCCGGCTGGTGTTGCGCGGCCCCGCCTAGCGCCGCCGCGCTGCAACCCCGTGGCGGCGCGGTGACAATCTGAAGTCATCTTCTTTCTCTGAAGAAAAAGAAGCAAAAAGACTTTCCGGGTCTGGCGCCGCGCCATCCGCCCGCGAGCGCCAAACTGCAGAAAGTTTTTTGGTTCTTTTTTCCAAAAAAGAACGCTGACTTTTTTACTTCCGCCGCGCGACCGCCGCGTCCACCGTGTTCTCCAGCAGGCAGGCGATGGTCATCGGCCCGACGCCGCCCGGCACGGGGGTGATGGCCGCGGCCCGCTCGCGCGCCGCGGCGAAGTCCACGTCGCCCACCAGCCCGCCATTGGCCAGGCGGTTGATGCCGACATCGATGACGGTGGCGCCTTCCGCGATCCAGTCGCCCTTCACCATCTCCGGCCGCCCCACGGCGGCGACCAGGATCTCGGCGCGGCGGCATTCCGAGGCGAGGTCGCGCGTGCGGGAATGCACCACGGTCACGGTGGCGTCGGCCGCCAGCAGCAGCGCGGCCATCGGCTTGCCGACGATGTTGGAGCGCCCGAGCACCACGGCGCGCGCCCCGGCGATGGCGGTGCCGGCGGCGGCGAGCAGGTGCATCACCCCCTTCGGCGTGCAGGGCACCAGCCCGGGCTGCCCGGTGGCGAGCCTGCC
This sequence comes from Roseomonas sp. TS2, assembly GCF_058833935.1. Taxonomy (NCBI): domain Bacteria; kingdom Pseudomonadati; phylum Pseudomonadota; class Alphaproteobacteria; order Acetobacterales; family Roseomonadaceae; genus Roseomonas; species Roseomonas sp. TS2. Next base: position 2,671 of record NZ_JCACVY010000106.1, read on the forward strand.
GGCGTTCATGGCGTGGAAGCCGTCCACGTCCTTGGCCGGGTCGATGGCGGCCAGCACCTTGGCGGCGTCGATCTGCCGGGGCAGCGGCAGCTGCACCAGGATGCCGTCCACCGCCGGGTCCTCGTTCAGCCGGCGCACCAGGGCCAGCAGCTCGGCCTCGGGTGTCTCCTCGGGCAGCTGGAGCGTGGCGCTGTCGAGCCCCGCCTCGCGCGCCGCGCGGTCCTTGTTGCGGACATAGACGCCGCTCGCCGGGTCCTCGCCCACGCGCACCACGCGCAGGCCGGGGGTGTAGGGCAGGGCCTTCACGCGCTCGGCCAGGCGCGCGCGCAGCGCCGCGGCCACGGCCTTGCCGTCGATGATGCTCGCGGTCATGCCAGGGTCTCCAGTTGCTCGCTCAGCCGGGCGGGGTCGCCCAGGATGCGGCAGGTCTTTTCCCGCGACGTGGCGCCCTGCACCACCGCGATGGCGGAAGGGGGGACATGCAGCGCCTCGGCCAGCAGGGCGCAGAGGGCGCGGTTGGCGCGGCCATCCTCGGGCGCCGCGTTCACCGCCAGCCGCAGCCGCGGGCCGGTGGCCGAATCGGCCCAGCCGCCGAGGCCGGGGCGGCGGGCCCGGGGCTGCGCCTTCACGCGCAGCTCCACGCCCCCCTCCACCGCGCGCCAGCCCTTCGTCCAGCGTCCGCTCAGCCCGCCACCAGCGGCCAGAGGGTGGTCCAGAGGAAGATGCGGAAGGCGTAGAGCAGCAGGATCAGGATCATCGGCGAGATGTCGATGCCGCCGAGATTGGGCATGAAGTTGCGGATCGGCCGCAGCGCCGGCTCGGTGATCTTGTGGAGGAAGTCGCCCACCGCCCAGACGAAGCGGTTGCGGGTGTCGAGCACGTTGAACGCGACCAGCAGGCTGAACACGGCGGCGATGATGAGCGCCCACACATAGAGGCCGATTGCCTGATCGACGAACCAAAACACCGCGTACATCGCCATCCCCTTCACGTGAGGCCCTGAGATACGAAGCGCGCGGCTCCACGGCAAGCACCGCTTGACTCGTGCCGCGACCTCGGGGATAAGCCGCCCACCGCGCGAGTGTGGGGCTGTAGCTCAGATGGGAGAGCGCCTCGTTCGCAATGAGGAGGTCAGGGGTTCGATTCCCCTCAGCTCCACCACCCGCCGCGCGGCTCCCGGCACAGACCGAATCCGAAGACGAAAAAGGCGGCCAGCGGCCGCCTTTGTCATGTCTGGCGCCTTTCTCCCCGGCACCTTTCTCCCCGGCGCCTTTCTCCGGCGCCGGGGAAGGGCGCCCCCTCCTCAGGGGGCGCGCTGCTCGGACAGCAGGGTGGGGCGCGGCGGCGCGACCGAACCGAGCTTCAGCGCCTCGGTCAGCGCGTCCGAATAGGTGCGGGCGGCGGACCAGCGCAGGTGGATGGCGTCGAAGAAGGCCTCGGGGCCCACCACCTGGGCGGCGTCGCCATCCCAGAAGGTGCCGCCGGAGGGGGCGAGCGCCGCCTCCATGCGCTGGTTGAACTCGGCCACCGTCCGGCCCTGCGGGTCGCCCTCGGCCTTCCAGGCGGGGTTGAGCGGGGTGGAGGCCACCAGCAGCCGCTTGCCTTCGCCCTGCAGCCGCTGGCCGAGCCTGGCCACCGAATCGAAGCAGGCCTGGTCCAGCGTCCGCACCATGCCGTAGAGCAGCGTCTCGCGGTTGCGCGGCGTGTCCAGCGGGCCGCTGCCGTAGCGGTCGAACACCAGCGGGTCGATCCAGTTCTCGCCGCTGCGCTTGGCGGCGATCTCGCTGGCGTTGCGCAGCAGCGAGGTGGGCGCGAAGTAGCGCATGTAGAAGGGCCAGGGGGAGGCGCCGTCCACATAGGCGGCCGCGTCCGCGCCGTCGAACAGCGTGGTGCGGCTGGTGGTGCAGTTCTCGAAATCCTGCGGCGAGGCGATCAGCAGCACCTCGCGCACGGCGGGCTGGCGGTCGAGGAACCAGTTGGCGGCGAACACGCTCTGGTTGGCCGAGAGGCCGCAGAAGGCGCCGCTCAGCGGCACCGCCTGGGGGGCGCGCTCCACCACCGCGTCGCCGTCGAAATGCCGCCACGCCACGGAGGAGCCGACCACCAGCAGGGTGGCGCCCGGCGCCGGGTGGGTGCGGTGGAAGGCCAGCTTCTCATCGACGCAGATGGAGTTGGCGAAGGCCGGCGGCGGCAGGTGGCCGGTGGCGCGGAGGCCGAACAGCAGGCCGTAGAAGCCCAGCAGCGCCAGGAAGGCGCTGGCGAACAGCGCGCTCAGGTAGCGCGGCGGCACGGGCGGGGAGGGCGGTGCCGCCCCCGGCCCATGGCCGGGAGGAGATGCGGCCATGGCTACCGGGCTCCCTGCTGCTTGCTGGCGATGAGCTGCACGAAGTCGCCCACATTGTGCAGCGACTCGAGCTCGGCGGTGCGGAAGCGGACGCCGAAGCGCATCTCGGCCGCCACCACGAGGTTCACATGCGCCTGGCTGTCCCAGCCCGGGACATCGGCCGCCGTGGTGCCGGAGGTCAGGCGGATGTCGTCATCGTCGAACACGTCCTGGAACACTTCGGTCAGGGCGTCGTAGATCTGGGCCTCGGTCATGCGGCTTCCACTTCGATGTAATGGGCGGGCGCCTCGGCGGCGCGCAGTTCGTAGCGCCAGAAGGTGGCGCCGGATTCGGCGCCCTCCGGCGCGGGTACCGGGGCGAAGCCCAGCTTCTCATAGTGCCGGGCCACCATGCCGTTCTTGGCGGTGGGGCGATACTCGCCGATGAGCGCCTTCACGCCGCGCTGGCTGGCATGCTCCAGCAGCACGCCGAGCGAGGCCTCCTCCACCTGGCGGCCGAGCACGCGGCAGCTCATCAGCCAGGTGTCGATCAGCAGCTCGCCGGGGGGCAGGGCCGGGTCGGGGCGGGCCATTAGCACCGCGATCAGCCCGTTGTCGCCGAAGCGGTCGCTGAGGCGGAGCGAGAGCAGCAGCGTGTCGGGGTCGGCGGCGAAGCGGGCCGTGTCGGCATCCGTGTAGCGCCGGGTGGTCAGGTTGAACTGGTTGGTCTTGTTGATGAGCTGCGTCACGCGCGGCAGCTCGGCGGGGCCGACGCGCCGCGCCGTCATCTTCATGGCGAGGCTGCGCAGGTAGCCGGTGATGTCGGTCGCCTGCTCCAGCGCCGCCTGCCGCTCGGCGTTCAGCGCGTAGGAGCGGGCGCGGGCCGCGTCATCGGCGGTGAAGCCGGCCGCCTCGAAATAGCCCGCGGCGCCGACGATGGCGGGGTAGTCCGAGACGTCCTCCGTCACCTCCGGCACCGCCACCTCCGGCAGCTCGCGGCGGATGATCTCGCGCTCGGCCGGGTTGTCGTCGACGAAGACGAGGCTGTCGAGGCCGATGTTCAGCGTCTTGGCGATGTGGCGGAGGTTGCCGGCCTTGTCGTTCCAGTTGGCGACGAAGCAGGCGATGTCGCCGCGCCGCAGCGCCATCTCGGGGTGCTTGGCGAAGGCCTCCTCGGCCACCTCCGGGTTGTTCTTGCTGCACACGGCCAGGATGATGCCGCGCCGGCCAAGCGCCGCGGCGTAGCGCTGGAAGGCGAGGAAGGCCTCGCCCGTGGCGTTGCCCTGGCCCAGCCGGATGCCGTCCAGCCCGTCATCGCCGATGACGCCGCCCCAGAGGGTGTTGTCGAGGTCGAGCACCAGGCATTTGCGCGAGGTGCCGGCGACGGCACCGGCGATGCGGGCGACGAGGTCGCCATAGAGCGGCGCCAGCGCCGGGCTGACCAGCTGCTTGGCCTGGTGCCAGCGCACCGGGTCGGCCAGACCCGAGGCATGGCCGAGGCGCGCCGCCTGCCAGGCGAGGTCGAGCAGCAGCACGCCCTCCTGCCGCGCGGCGGCGCGGATGGCGGTGTTCAGCCGCTCGATGACGCTGTGCGGCGCCGCCGGCACCAGCGCCTCGAAGGAGCCGAACAGCAGCGGGTCGGCCGGCACCAGGGTCTGCTGCACCACCTGCGCGCCGTAGCGGGCGCGGGCGCGGCGCCAGAGGGTGCGCAACTCGTCGGTGCGCGCCTGCACGGCGGCCTCCACGGTGGCCTCGTCGCTGTCCAGCGGCAGGTCGATCGGCGCGTCGCGCGCATCCAGCGCCAGCAGGATCAGCTGGGGGGCGAAGGCGGCCAGCTCCGGGTCCTCGCCCAGCAGCGCCTGCCGGTACATGCCGTAGGGGGCGACATGCACCGAGAGCGCCACCCGCCGGTCCAGCCCCGAGACGCGGATGGCCGGCACCAAATGGTCCACGGTGTGGGAGGAGAGGATGGCCAGCCGCAGCGGCGTCAGCGCCGGGCGCACGCCCTCGCGCAGCGCCGGGTCGGCCAGGCCGTCCGCCGCCAGCCGGTCGATGCGGCCGGTGAGGGTGAAGTCGCGCCGGTAGCCGGCGAGGCGCACGGCTTCCGCGAAGCGCGCCGCCGGCTCCAGCCGGCGGGCCGCGCTGAGGGCTGCGCCGAGATCGGCATGGGCCGGCAGCCAGGGGAGCTGTTCCATGGAATCCGCCTCAGAACTGGAAGTAGAGGAATTCGGTGGGCGCGGCGGAGAAGGCCCGCGCCAGGGCATAGAAGCCGGCGAGGCCGATCACCACGCCGTAGGCGGCGGTGGGCCGCCAGGTGGCGAAGGGCAGCACCGGCTGCAGCCAGTTCATGCGCGGCCGCCAGTTCAGCGCCGTGCGGTAGTGGCGCATGAACTGCTGGGTGTTGGGCAGGCCCCAGACGATGGCCAGCAGCAGCGTGATGTGCAGGCCCAGCATGGGGCGGAAGAACGCCCCCGGCTCGGCGCCGATGCCGAGCGCCCCCGCCACCGCGCCCACCACCGGCAGCCCGGCGATGGAGGGCGGCAGGGTGACGCCGTTCAGCCCCGCCATGCCGGCCAGCAGGTTCAGCGCGCCGGTGAGGTGCGGGGCGCGGAAGAACACCATCGCCACGTTGATGCAGAGGAAGGTGAACAGGATGGCCACCGCGTTCTTCGCCCAGCTGTCGCTGTCGAGCGGCCGGCCGGTGCGCGCCTTCCAGGCCCGCCAGGCATGCGCCACCACCAGGTAGAAGCCGTGCAGCAGGCCGAAGGCCACGAACTGCCAGCCCGCCCCGTGCCAGACGCCGGAGATGAACATGGTCAGCACCGTCGGCCAGGCGACCAGCGCCAGGAAGGTGCCGGCCGTCATCTTGCCGCGGCGCGGCAGCGGCTTGCCGGCGGCCGCCCGCGCGCGGGTGATGCGCATGACGATGGGGTTGTAGACATAGGCGGTCAGGAAGCGCGTCAGCGTCATGTGCCAGCGCGACCAGTATTCGATGACGTTGCGCGCCTTGTAGGGGCTGTCGAAGTTCGGCGGCAGGCTGATGCCGAACAGCAGGCCGAGGCCGATCGCCATGTCGGTGTAGCCCGAGAAGTCGAAGTAGATCTGCAGCGTGTAGGAGAGCGCGCCGCCCCAGGAGTCGAGCAGCCCGAGCTGCACGCCATCGGCCGCGGCGGCGAAGACGGGGGCGGCCTCGGCGCCCATCGGGTCGGCGAACACCACCTTCTTGAACAGGCCGAGCAGGAACAGCGTGGCGCCGACCGAAATGTTGTCGAAGCGCGGCCGGAAATTGTCCGGGTTGCTGAACTGCGACAGCATCTCCCGGTGGTGGGTGATGGGGCCGGCGATCAGGTGGGGGAAGAAGGTGATGAACAGGCAGTAGTTGAGGAAGTCGTGCTCCACCACCGCGCCGTCATGCGCGTCCGACAGGTAGGCGATCTGCTGGAAGGTGAAGAAGGAGATGGCCAGCGGCAGGATGATGTTGGGCACCGTCCACTCCAGCCCGAAGGCCTGGTCGACGCTGCTCAGCAGGAAGCCGGTGTACTTGTAGTAGCCGAGCAGCAGCAGGTTGCCGGCAATGCCCAGCACCAGAACCGCGCGGGAGGGATGCTTCAGCAAGTATCCGCCCAGGCAATAGTTGGCGGTCATGCTGGCCAGCAGGAGCGGCACGTAATGCGGGTCCCACCAGCCATAGAACACCAGCGAGGCGAGGGTCAGCCAGAGGCCCGCCAGCCGCTGCCGGCCCGTGCCTGCGAACAGGAAAAACCCAAGCAAAACAACAGGCAAGAAGCCGGCAATGAAGACGGCCGAGTTGAACAGCATGGGTCTGAAGTCTCCCCCGTCGGCAGGATGTCAGGGCTGGGCAACGCTTCGCGAATTGAGACGTCGCGCCCGGCCATGGCGCATAAGCTGGACTTTACTCAAAAATTACGCATTGCGAGGGGGGCAATGCGCGCCTTCACGACGAGTTCAATGGAGGAGGGTTTTACTAAGGCAGCGATGTGAAAATGCTGTAATTTCTTGTGCGGACTGTTCACCGCTGCGTCATGATTCGGCCGCCCGCTGCGCGGCGGCGCAAGGGTTTCAAGTATTTCCCGTGAAAGACCGCGCGGCTGCCCCGCCCCTGCTACATGCGCCGCAGCCAGATCTCGTCCACGCTGTGGTTGGCGCTCTTGTGCAGCACCAGGCGCGCGCGCTCCCGCGTCGGCTGGATGTTCTCGTGCAGGTTCACGAGGTTGATCTGCCGCCAGATGTTCTGCGCCACCGCGATCGCCTCCTGCTCCGGCAGGTCCTTGTAGCGGTGGAAGTAGGAGGTGGGCTTCTGGAAGGCGGTGCGCTGCAGCAGCAGGAAGCGCTGGATGTACCACTCCGCGATGTGCCGCTCCTCCGCATCGACATAGACCGAGAAGTCGAAGAAGTCCGAGGCCAGCAGCGGCGCGCCGGCGGAGGGCTGCAGCACGTTCAGCCCCTCGAAGATCAGGATGTCCGGCCGCCGCACCATCTGCTGCTTGCCGGGGATGATGTCGTAGGTGAGGTGGGAATAGACCGGCGCCGCCACCTCCGGCGCGCCCGCCTTCACGGCGCTGAGGAAGGCGATCATCCGCCGCAGGTCGTAGCTCTCGGGGAAGCCCTTGCGCCCCATCAGCCCGCGCTCCTCCAGCACCGCCGTCGGGTAGAGGAAGCCGTCCGTGGTGATCAGCTCCACCTTCGGGTGGTCCGGCCAGCGGGCCAGGATGGCCTGCAGCACGCGGGCGAAGGTGCTCTTGCCCACCGCCACGCTGCCGGCGATGCCGATGATGTAGGGCGGCGGCACCACGGGGCGGCCGAGGAAGGTGTCCTGCACCACGCCGAGCCCGCGCGCCGCCGCCACCTGCAGGTTCAGCAGGCGGGAGAGGGGGAGGAACACATCCGCCACCTCCTTCAGCGACAGCTGCTCCGTCAGGCCGCGCAGCCCGGCGATGTCCTCGTCCGACAGGGAGAGCGGCGTGTTGGCGCGCAGCTCCGCCCATTCGGCGCGCGGGAAGACACGGTAGGCCGGGGGCCCGCCGAGCGAGGCGCCGGCCGCTCCGGCGGCGGGGCTCGGCCGGCCCGGGACGGGCTGGGTGCCGTGGTGCATGGGTCGTTTCCTTGTCGGCCTGCTGGCGGGCCGAGTCTTGCACCGCTTTGCTGCATTGCGAAGGGCGGGCTGGCGTGATCCGCCATGCCGGCGGAGGATGGCAGCAAATCCCGCCTGGAGGAACGCCGCATGACCGAGGCCGAAGCCACCCTGCCCCCGCCGCCCGAGCCCGGCGCCGTGGCCGAGATCCGGCCCGGGCTGCGCTGGGCGCGGATGCCGCTGCCCTTCCCGCCCGGCCATGTGAACCTCTGGCTGCTGGCGGATGGCGCGGGCTGGCTGGCCGTCGATGCCGGGGCGCGCACCGACGAGTCGGTCGGCCTCTGGACCCGCATCCTGGAGGAGGGGCTGGAGGGCCGCCCCGTCACCCGCCTGCTGGCCACGCATTTCCACCCCGACCATGTGGGCTTCGCCGGCTGGCTGTGCGAGCGCACCGGCGCCGCGCTGCTGATGCCGCGCGCCGAGTACCTGATGGCCCGCTTCCTCTGCCTCGACACGGATGAGGGCATGTCGGCGCAGCAGCTCGACTTCGCGGCCGCCCTGGGCGCGCCGGAGGACTACCTGGCCTTCCTCGCCGCGCGCGGCCCGCTCTACGCCCGCGCCGTGATGCCGCTGCCCCGCCAGTACCGCCGCATCGCCCAGGACGACCGGATCGCCATCGGCGGCCAGGAGTGGCGGGTGATGACCGGCGGCGGCCATGCGCCGGAGATGGCGGCGCTGCACTGCGCCGAACTCGGCGTGCTGATCGCGGCGGACCAGATCCTGCCGCGCATCAGCCCCTATGTCGGCGTCGGCGCCACCGAGCCGGAGGCGGACCCGCTGCGCGATTTCCTCGACTCGAACGCCAGGCTGCGCGCCCTGCCGGCGGGGACGCTGGTGCTGCCCTCGCATGGCGAGCCCTTCCTCGGGCTGCATGAGCGGATCGATGTGCTGGCGGCGCACCATGCGGAGCGACTCGGCACGCTGGAAGCCGCCTGCGCCACGCCGCTCACCGCCTACGAGGCGTCCGGCGTGCTGTTCCCGCGCGTGAAGGAACATCGGCCGCGCGGCTTCGCCCTGGGCGAGACGCTGGCGCACCTGAACCGGCTGGTGGCGGAGGGGAGGGTGGTCCGCGAAGAGGGAGCGGTGCCGCGATACAGCAGGAAGTAAGAGACGTTCTTTTTTGGAAAAAAGAACCAAAAAACTTTTGTCAGTTCAGCGCGGCGCCAAACTGACAAAGTCTTTTTGCTTCTTTTTCTTCAGAAAAAGAAGTTCCTAATTCTCCAGCATCCGCCGCAGCAGCTCGACATCCTCGGCGAAGGTGCTGTCGGACTGCATCAGCTCCGCCACGCGGGAGACGGCGTGCATGACGGTGGTGTGGTCGCGGTTGCCGAAGCGGCGGCCGATCTCGGGCAGCGAGCGGGAGGTGAGCTGCTTGGCCAGGTACATCGCCACCTGGCGCGGCCGGGCCACGTTGCGGGCGCGGCGGGCCGAGGACATGTCGGTGAGGCGGATGTTGTAGTGCTCCGCCACCTTGCGCTGGATCTCCTCGATCGTCACGCGGCGATCATGGGCGCGCAGGATGTCGTGCAGCACTTCCTGCGCCGATTCCAGCGTGATCGGCCGGCCGAACAGGTTGGCGTGGGCGATCAGCCGGTTCAGCGCGCCCTCCAGCTCCCGCACGTTGGAGGTGATCTTGTGCGCCAGGAACTCCAGCACGCGCGGCGGCACCTCCACCTCCGCCCCCTGGGCCTTGGCCTGGAGGATGGAGATGCGCAACTCGTAGGTGGTGGCATGGATGTCCGCCACCATGCCGCAGCCGAGCCGCGTCCGCAGCCGGTCCTCCAGCCCCGAGAGGTCGGAGGGCGACTTGTCGGCGGAGACGACGATCTGCTTCCCGGCATCCACCAGCGCGTTGAAGGTGTGGAAGAACTCCTCCTGCGTGTTGTCCTTGCCGATCAGGAATTGCAGATCGTCGATCATCAGCACGTCGACGGAGCGGAGGCTTTCCTTGAACTCCATCGTGCTCTGCGAGCGCAGCGCGGCGATGAAGCGGTACATGAACTTCTCGGCCGACATGTAGGCGACGTTGCGCTGGCCGTTGAAGGAGATCGCCCAGGCGATGGCATGCATCAGGTGCGTCTTGCCGAGGCCGACGCCGCCATAGAGGAAGAGCGGGTTGAAGCCCGGGCTGGCCGGCTTCTCCGCCACGCGGCGGGCGCAGGCATGGGCGAACTCGTTCGGCTTGCCCACCACGAAGCTGTCGAAGGTGAAGCGCGGGTCGAGCGGCGCCGCCCAGTCGTTGCGCGACTCGGGCGCGCGCGGCTCCGGCCCGCGCGGCGGGGAGGAGAGCGGCTCGGCCAGCGGCAGGGTGGTCTGGTGCGCGCGCGCCACGGGCGCGGCGCCGGCCAGGCCATCCGCCTGCGGCGCGGCCTCGGCGGCCTCCAGCGAGCGGCTCTCGGGGGCCACGCGGATGTCGATGCGGCGGACGCCGAGATTCTCGGCGCCCCAGAGGCTGCGCAGGCGGTCGCCATAGTGGTTGCGCACCCAGTCGCGCAGGAAGCGCGTGGGCAGCAGGATGACTGCCTCCTCGCCCTCGATGGCGGAGAGGGTCATCTGGCGCAGCCAGCTGCGATACTCGACCTCGCCCACTTCCTCGCGCAGGCGCCCGCGGATCCGGGCCCAGGCTTCCGTCACCTGTCCCGGCGCGACGGAGGAGGGAGTGCCGAGCTCATTCTCCATGCGAAGCACCTGCCACCCTATGTCTTGGCCTTTGGCCGGCCTGATGCATCCCCTCACGGGGCGACGAGAAACCGATGTGGAGACGCACGCCTCCTGTCCGGTCTTTCCGCCCGGGAAGGCGGAGCCAGAGGCGGAAACAGTCCTGCAGCGCGTCGGATATCAGGCGCAATTCACCATTCCGCCTTTATGCTGTCGGATTCAGGAGTGAACCCGACAGATGAAAGACGACCGGTAACGCCGTGATGTAAACTGATACTTCTAGTCCGGCCGGCTGTTCCGGGAGGCTATCCCCCGCTGCGCCCTGGGCGCAACGGGTTCTTGCTCGGAACATCGCTCCCGGCCGGTCACCCCGCAGTGTGCGGGGTGAGGTCAGGCCTGGGCGGAGTCCAGGGCCTTGATCCGCGAGGTCAGGCGGGAAAGCTTGCGGGCCACCGTGTTCAGGTGGAGCACGCCCTTGGTCACGGCGCGCTGCATTTCGGGCTGCGCGTCCTTGAAGGCGGCCTGCGCGGCGGCCTTGTCGCCCCCCGCAATAGCCTTCTCGACCTTGGTGAGGAAGGTGCCAACGCGCGAGCGGCGGGCGCGATTGCGCTCGTTGCGAGTGGCCGTCTGTCGGATGCGCTTGCGCGCGGAAGCCGTGTTCGCCATGGCGGTGTTTCGAACCAGTCGTCTGTGTCTCAGGAACGCAGGCAACCCAGGCGAGCCCGGGACCACTGCGGGAAGGCGCGGTTTCTAGCCGCCGGGGGGGCGCAGAGTCAATGCGCAGCCGCTTCCGCCGCGTGGCATGGCCGCCCCGGTGGGGGCACATGGCGGCCGCGGCGCCCCTGGGGCCAGGGCGAATCCGGTATTCCGCCCCGCCCGGCGGCCTCGCGGGCGGGGGGAGCGAGGGGGCCGGGACTCGGGCCGCCACGACGCGGCGGCGGCCCTCCCCGGCCGCCGGATGGCGGCGAATGGCGCCGCCTCAGCCGCGGAAGGCCGGCTTCCGCTTCTCGACGAAGGCGGCCATGCCCTCCTTCTGCCCCTCCGTGCCGAACAGGCTGAGGAACAGGCGGCGCTCCAGCCGCACCCCCTCGCGCAGCGGCAGCTCGAAGGCGGCGTTCACCGCCTCCTTGGCCATCGCCACGGCGGGGGCGGAGAGGGCGCCGATCTTCTCCGCCACCTTCACCGCCTCGGGCAGCAACTCGGCCGCCGGCACCACCCGCGCCACCAGCCCGGCGCGCTCCGCCTCCTCGGCCGGCATCATCCGCCCCGTCAGCACCATCTCCATGGCCTTGGACTTGCCGATGGCGCGCGTCAGCCGCTGGCTGCCCCCCGCGCCGGGGATGATGCCGAGGTTGATCTCCGGCTGGCCGAACTTCGCCGTGTCGGCGGCCAGGATCATGTCGCACATCATCGCCAGCTCGCAGCCGCCGCCCAGGGCGAAGCCGGCCACGGCGGCGATGACGGGCTTGCGCACCGTCAGCACCGCCTCCCAGCTCTCGGCGATGAAGTCGGCCGTGTAGGTCTCCGGGTGGCGGAGGTGCTGCATCTCCTTGATGTCGGCCCCCGCCGCGAAGGCCTTCTCGCTGCCGGTGATGATGATGGCGGCGATGGCGGGGTCGGCGTCGAAGTCGCGCAGCGCCGCCGCCATCTCCCGCGTCAGGGTGTTGCACAGCGCGTTCAGCGCCGCCGGGCGGTTCAGCCGGATGATGCCGGCGGGCCCCTGGGTCTCGGTCAGGATCATCGTGTACTCGGCCATGGGCGCGTTCCTCTCAGCGTTGGGTGCGGGCGCAGAAGAAGGTGCTGCGGCCCGATTGGACGATGCGCGAGACGCCGCCGCAGCCCGGCGGGCCGGGGCAGAGCGGGCAGGGCGCGCCCGCGCGGTCATAGACCTGGAAGCGGTCCTGGAAGTGGCCCAGCTCGCCATCGGCCTGCACATAGTCGCGGAGCGAGGAGCCGCCGGCGGCGATCGCCTCCTCCAGCACGGCCTTGATGGCGGGCACCAGCCGCGCCGCGCGCGCGCCGGCGACGGTGTGCGCCAGCCGGCGGGGCGAGAGCCCGGCGCGGAACAGCGCCTCCGCCACGTAGATGTTGCCGAGCCCGGCCACCACGCGCTGGTCGAGCAGCGCGGCCTTGATCGGCGTCCGCCGGCCGGCCAGGGCGGCGGAGAGGATGGCGGCGGTGAAGCCCGCCTCCAGCGGCTCCGGCCCCATGCCGGCGAGCAGCCTGTGGGCGTCCTCGTCGGCGGTGGGCACCAGGTCCACGCTGCCGAAGCGGCGCGGGTCGACGAAGCCCACCACCTGCCCGTCATCGGTTTCCAGCAGCA
>NZ_JCACVY010000107.1:0-15077 GCF_058833935.1 Roseomonas sp. TS2
GCTTCCTTGTAGCGGTAGCCGATGCCGTAGAGGGTCTCGATCATCGAGAAGTCGTCGTCCACGGCGCGGAACTTCTTGCGCACCCGCTTCACGTGGCTGTCGATGGTGCGGTCGTCCACGTAGATCGCCTCGCCATAGGCGGCGTCGATCAGCTGGTCGCGGTTCTTCACCATGCCCGGGCGCTGCGCCAGCGCCTTCACCAGCAGGAACTCCGTGACGGTGAGCTGCACCTGTTCGCCCTTCCAGAGGCAGGTGTGCTTGGTCTCGTCCAGCGTCAGGTCGCCGCGGGTGATGACGCCGGAGGGCGGCGCGCCGCTGCCCTCGGCGCGGCTGGCCTCGTTGCGGCGCAGCAGGGCGCGGATGCGCTCCAGCAGCAGGCGCTGGCTGAAGGGCTTGGTGATGTAGTCGTCGGCGCCGAGGCGCAGCCCCATCAGCTGGTCCAGCTCCTCGTCCTTCGAGGTGAGGAAGATCACCGGCATCGAGGAGCGCTGGCGCAGCCGCTGCAGCAGCTCCATCCCGTCCATGCGGGGCATCTTGATGTCCAGCACCGCCAGGTCCGCCGGGCGGGAGAGCAGGCCCTGCAGGGCGCTCTCGCCATCGGTGTAGGTGCGCACCTGGAAGCCCTCCTGCTCCAGCGTCATGGAGACCGAGGTGAGGATGTTGCGGTCGTCATCGACCAGGGCGATCGTGGCGGGCATGTGGTCTGGCTCCTGCGGCCTCCCGTGTCGAGGCATTGTCCCTGCGGATGCGGCCGGGATGCGCCGGGATTGTGGCACGGGCCGGGCCGCCGCATGCGCATTAGGAGGCGAGGGGGATGAACGACAAGCCCGAAGCCGCGCGCGCCGCCGCCATCCGGCAGGCGCGGGCGCTGCTGCGCGGGGCGCGGAGCGCGACTCTGGCGACGCAGCAGGAGGGCCAGCCCTTCGCCAGCCTCGTCACGCCCGCCATGGCGCCGGATCTTTCGGTGCTGCTCTGGCTCTCCGGCCTGTCCGAGCACACGCGGCAGTTGTCGCGCGAGCCGCGCTGCGCGCTGATGGTGCAGGGCCGGGCCGAGGGTGCCAACCCCCAGACCGCGCCTCGCGCAACTGTGACGGGGCTGGTGGAGCGCGTCTCGGGGGATGAGACGGCCGCCCTGAAGGCGCGCTGGCTGGCTTTGCACCCCTACGCGGCGCTCTACGCCGGCTTCGCCGACTTCGCGCTCTGGCGCATCCGGCCGCAGGCGGCGCTGCTGGTGGGGGGCTTCGCGGCGGCCACGCGGCTGCGCGGCAGCGAGTTGCGGCCCAGCCCCGCGGCGGTGGCGGCGATCGCCGCGGCAGAAGCCGGGATCTGCGCCCACATGAACGAGGACCATGCCGAAGCCATTGAAATCATTGCCGTCCATTTGTGCGGCGGGGAGGCTGGGCCGTGGCGCATGGTGGCCGCCGACGTGGATGGCTGCGACCTGGCGCTGGGGGAGCGCGTGTGCCGCCACGACTTCCCGGAACCCGTGGCGGACCTCGCCGGGATGCGCGCGGCGCTGGTGGAGGCCGCCCGGCGGGGGCGCGTGGCACGAGGCCAGCAGGCAGGAAACGGGTCGTGATCTTGTCATATAATATGACGACAACACTTACATTGACCAATTGCTAGGCAAGCTTCTAGGTTCTCTCCACCACCCGGTTCGCAAAGCATGTGGCACGCGGTTGTGCGGGATGCCGCGCGGCCCGGGGGCCTTCAATGGCTACTGCCCCACGGATCTTCCGCTGGAGGAAAAGCGCCTTGATCTTGGAGAATGCTGCCAGATGACAGCGTCGAACCCCGCCCTGGAGGCTCTCGCCGGCACCGGCGTGACCGCCACCCCCGAGGTCCATGCCAACCTGACCGCCGCCGGGCTGTACGCCCAGGCGCTGCGCCGCGGCGAGGGCCGGCTCTCGGCGGATGGTGCCTTCATCGCGGTGACGGGCCAGCACACCGGCCGCTCGGTGCAGGACAAGTTCGTGGCCGACGACCCCGAGGTGACCAGCGAGATCTGGTGGGGCAAGGTCAACCAGAAGCTGGACCCCGCCAAGTTCGAGGCCTTCACCGCCGATGCGCGCGCCTGGCTCGGCAGCCGGGAGGAGCTGTTCACGCAGGACCTCTACGCCGGCGCCGACCCGGAGCACCGCATCCGCGTGCGGCTGGTGACGACGAATGCCTGGCACGCGCTGTTCGCGCGCAACATGTTCATCCGCCCGCCGGTCGAGGAGCTGGCCTCCTTCACGCCGGACTTCACCATCCTGCACGCGCCGGAGATGGAGGCGAAGCCGGAGCATGGCGGCCGCGCCGGCTCCACCACGCTGATCGCGCTCTCCTTCGCCAAGAAGGTGATCTGCATCGCCGGCACCAGCTACGCGGGCGAGATCAAGAAGAGCATCTTCACGGTCATGAACTGGCTGCTGCCGGCCAAGGGCGTGCTGCCGATGCACTGCTCCGCCAATGTCGGCAAGGCGGGCGACACGGCGCTGTTCTTCGGCCTCTCCGGCACCGGCAAGACCACCCTCTCCTCCGACCCCGAGCGCGCGCTGATCGGCGATGACGAGCATGGCTGGTCGGACAAGGGCGTCTTCAACTTCGAGGGCGGCTGCTACGCCAAGGTCATCAAGCTCAGCCAGGAGGCCGAGCCGCAGATCTGGAACGCCTCGCACCGCTTCGGCGCCGTGCTGGAGAACGTGGTGGCCGATAAGCGCGGCAACCTCGACCTCGACAATGGCTCGCTGACCGAGAACACCCGCTCCTGCTACCCGATCGAGTTCATCCCCGGCACCGCGCCGGGCGGGCAGGCCGGGCTGCCGAAGAACGTGGTGATGCTGACGGCCGACGCCTTCGGCGTGCTGCCGCCGATCGCCAGGCTGACGCCGGCGCAGGCCATGTACCACTTCATGTCCGGCTACACCGCCAAGGTGGCGGGCACCGAGAAGGGCCTGGGGAAGGAGCCGCAGGCCACCTTCTCCACCTGCTTCGGCGCGCCCTTCCTGCCGCGCCACCCCGAGGTGTACGGCAAGATGCTGGCCGAGCTGATCGCCAAGCACGGCGCGCAGGTGTGGCTGGTGAACACCGGCTGGACCGGCGGCAGCTACGGCACCGGCCACCGCATGAGCATCAAGCACACCCGCGCCCTGCTGCGCGCGGCGCTGGACGGCTCCCTGGCCCAGGCGAAGTTCGAGACCGACCCGTTCTTCGGCCTCGCCGTGCCGCAGGACGTGCCGGGCGTGCCGGCCGAGGTGCTGAACCCGCGCGAATCCTGGGCCGACAAGGCGGCCTACGACAAGACCGCGGCGCACCTCGTCTCGCTGTTCGAGAAGAACTTCGAGACCTTCGCCGGCACGGTGAGCGACGAGGTGAAGGCGGCGGCGCTGCGCGCGGCGGCCTGAACCTGCCGATGTGAGCCTGGCGGATCGACAGGGCGGAAGGGGCGGGGGAAGCGATTCCCCCGCCCTTCGTCTTTTCCGGCTGCGCCCCGGCCCGGCTGCTCCGGGCCCCGATTCGCGCGGCCTTGATTCGCCCGGCCCGGCTTTCTCCCGGGCCCGGAACGCCGGCTCAGGCCAGGGCCTTGTCCCATTTCTCCGCCACCAGGGCATGGCCATAGGCCTGCTCCGGCACGCTCTCCCGCAGGCTCCAGCCCGCCGCGGCGTAGAGGCCGCGCGCCTCCGTCAGGCAGGAATAGGTCCACAGCACCATCGCGCGGTGGCCGGCGGCACGGGCGAAGGCCTCGGCCTCGCCCAGCAGGCGGCGGCCCAGCCCATGGCCGCGCGCGGCCGGCTCCAGCAGCAGCAGCCGCAGCTTGGCGACGCCCGGCGCCTCCGCCACCACCGCCACGGAGCCCAGGAACTGCGCGCCCCGCTCGGCCACCCAGATGCGCTCCCGCGCCGGGTCGAAGCGCGCCAGCATCTCCGCCACGATGCCGGCCACCGCCCCCTCGAAGCGGATGTCCCAGCCCCGCTCCTCGGCATAGAGCGCGGCGTGGCGGGCGATGATGGTCCCGAGATCCCCCGGCCGGTGCGGGCGCAGCGTGACGGGCAGTGCCTCCTCCGGCTCCAGCTGCGCCAGGATCTCGGCCATGGCGGCCAGCAGGCGCGGGCGGTCGGCGGCGGGGCGGGCGGCCAGCAGGGCGGTGGCCCGGGCGTCGGCGGCGGTGTCCAGCGCGGCGAAGCCCGCCAGGCCGCCGGGCGTCAGGAACAGCCGGTGCTGCCGCCCATCCGCCGGGTCGGGGCGGCGCTCCAGCCAGCCGCGCGCCTGCAGGCGGCGCAGCAGGCGGGAGAGGTAGCCATCGTCCAGCCCCAGCCGGGCCGCGAGCGCGGCGGCGGCGCTGCCGGGCTGCTGCGCCAGCTCATAGACCAGGCGCGCCTCGGCCAGGGGCAGGTCGCCGCCGGGCAGCGGGCCGAGCGCCTGCGCCTGCCGCGTGACGGCGCGGTGGAAGCGGCGGATGAGGGTCTCGGGCAACATGCCTGACAGAGGCAGGAATATGCCTGCCTTTGTCAAGCATTCCGGAGGGAGGAGATATCCTGGCCTTGGCGGGCCGGCGGCCGCCCGGCGCCGGGAATCCCGGCCCGCATGCCGCTCCGTGGCAGGGGCGGGCGGGCGGCGCCGTGATTTTTCCGTAGCATCCGGCCCGCCGACCGTTCATAACCCGGCGCGGGCCGCCCCACCGGGCCGGCCCGGACCCGCGAGCGTGCGGGAAAGAACAGCGGCTGCGCCAGGCGCGACCCCATCCGTTTCGAGGGGCGTGGCGGCGTTTCCGGCCACATGGTGCGTCCCGCGGTTCCGCCGTGCGGCCACCCCATGCCGCCCGAGACGCCGAGAGCCTTCCATGGGGAAGGCGGAGACCTGGTCTGGCACTGCAATTCCCGCATCGCTCTTTCGGCACTCCGCCACGGCCACGGGCCCGGGCGGGGAGAGGCAGGACCCGCAGCCATCCATGCGCGGGCCGCGATGCTAAGGACGATCCATGTTCGACAACTACTTCCGCAAGGACATCGCCTGGGGCGGTAAGACGCTCACCCTGGAGACGGGCAAGGTCGCCCGCCAGGCGGACGGCGCGGTGATGGCGCGCCTCGGCGACACCATCGTGCTCTGCACCGTGGTCGGCGCGCGCAGCGTGAAGCCGGGGCAGGATTTCTTCCCGCTCACCGTGAACTACCAGGAGAAGGCCTTCGCGGCGGGCAAGATCCCGGGCGGCTTCTTCAAGCGCGAGGGGCGCCCCTCCGAGGCGGAGACGCTGATCTCCCGCCTGATCGACCGCCCGATCCGCCCGCTCTTCCCCGAGGGCTTCCGCAACGAGGTGCAGGTCATCGCGACGGTGCTGTCGCATGACATGGAGAACAGCCCGGACATCGTGGCGCTGGTCGGCTGCTCGGCCGCGCTGACGCTCTCTGGCATCCCGTTCTTCGGCCCTGTTGGCGCCGCGCGCGTCGGGCTGATCGAGGGCGCCTACGTCCTCAACCCGACGCTGGAGCAGATGAAGTCCTCCAAGCTCGACCTCGTGCTCGCCGGCACCGCCGAGGGCGTGCTGATGGTCGAGTCCGAGGCGCATGAGCTGTCCGAGGACGACATGCTGGGCGCCGTGACCTTCGGCCACAAGGGCTTCCAGCCGGTGATCGAGGGCATCATCGAGCTGGCCGAGCGCGCCGCCAAGGAGCCCTGGGACCTGCCGGAGGAATCGGCCGAGACCGCCGCTCTGAAGCAGAAGCTGGCCTCCCTGGGCTCCGCCCCGATCGGCGAGGCCTACAAGGAGACCCAGAAGCTCCTCCGCCAGAAGAAGGTGGGCGAGGCCAAGAAGGCGATCCTGGCGCAGCTCTCCGAGACGGAGGCCGAGGCCGCCAAGGGCCTGCTGAAGGAGCTGGAGGCGACGGTGGTGCGCGACGCCATCCTCGACACCGGCATCCGCATCGACGGCCGCGACACCAAGACCGTGCGCCCGATCGTGGCCGAGGTCGGCGTGCTGCCGCGCGCCCATGGCTCGGCGCTGTTCACCCGCGGCGAGACGCAGGCCTTCTGCGTGGCGACCCTCGGCACCGGCCAGGACGAGCAGATCATCGACCAGCTCGCGGGCGAGTACCGCGAGAACTTCATGCTGCACTACAACTTCCCGCCCTACTCGGTGAACGAGACGGGCCGGATGGGCAGCCCCGGCCGCCGCGAGATCGGCCATGGCAAGCTGGCCTGGCGCGCCATCAAGCCGCTGCTGCCGGAGAAGTCCACCTTCCCCTACACGATGCGCGTGGTCTCCGAGATCACCGAGTCGAACGGCTCCTCCTCGATGGCCACCGTCTGCGGCACCTCGCTGTCGCTCATGGATGCGGGCGTGCCGCTGAAGCGCCCCTGCGCCGGCATCGCCATGGGCCTGATCAAGGAGGAGCGCGGCTTCGCCGTCCTCTCCGACATCCTGGGCGACGAGGACCACCTCGGCGACATGGACTTCAAGGTGGCCGGCACGGAGGAGGGCATCACCTCCCTCCAGATGGACATCAAGATCACCTCGATCACGCCCGAGATCATGCGCATCGCGCTGGAGCAGGCCAAGGGCGGCCGGCTGCACATCCTGGGCGAGATGGCCAAGGGCCTGACCGGCGCCCGCACGGACGTCGCCTCCAACGCGCCGAAGATCACCGTGATCAACGTGCCGAAGGACAAGATCCGCGAGGTCATCGGCACCGGCGGCAAGGTGATCCGCGACATCGTCGAGACCACCGGCACCAAGATCGACATCGAGGATGACGGCACGATCAAGATCGCGTCGACCAGCCCCGAGGCGACCCAGGCGGCAATCGACCGCATCCGCGGCATCACCGCCGAGCCCGAGATCGGCGTGATCTACAACGGCACCGTGGTGAAGACCGCCGAGTTCGGCGCCTTCGTCAACTTCCTCGGCGCCAAGGACGGGCTGGTCCACATCTCCGAGCTGGCCAATGAGCGCGTCAGCAAGACCACCGACATCGTCAAGCAGGGCGACAAGGTGAAGGTGAAGGTGCTGGGCTTCGACGACCGCGGCAAGGTGAAGTTGTCCATGCGGGTTGTCGATCAGGCCACGGGTGCCGACATCAGCGATCAGGTCGGTGCCCGCCGTCCGCGTGACGAGGGCGAGGCCGAGGGCAATGGCGAGGGCCGGCAGGAGCGCCGCGAGCGCCGCCCCCGCCGCGACTGAGGACCGGTCCGGTTCGGTTCCCCCTCTTGCGCGCAACGGCCGCTGGCCGTTGCGCGTTTTCAAACGCCGGGGCTGCGAAAGCGCCCCCGGCGCGCTATATGACGATATCGTGATAAACAGCTTCTGGGACGGTAGGCTGCGGTGAAGGCGATCAACGCGATCCGGATGGGCGGTGTGGACGTGCTTCCGCTGGTGGAAGGCGGCAAGGGCGTGGCCGTGTCCACGGGAGCTTCCTGCGGGGAATGGGCGGGCGCCGGTGGCGTCGGCACCTTCTCCGGCGTGAATGCCGACAGCTACGATGCCGAAGGCAACGTCATCCGGCAGGTCTATCATGGCCGCACCCGGCGCGACCGGCATGAGGAACTCGTGGCCTACGGCATCTCGGGTGGCATCACCCAGGCGCGCGAGGCCTATGAGCGCTCGAACGGCCAGGGCCGCATCCACATCAACGTGCTGTGGGAGATGGGCGGCGCCGAGCGCGTGCTGCGCGGCGTGCTGGAAGGCGCGCGGGGGCTGATCAACGGCGTCACCTGCGGCGCCGGCATGCCCTACAAGCTGGCCGACATCGCCCGCGAGTTCGGCGTGTTCTACTATCCCATCGTCTCCTCCGGCCGGGCCTTCGCGGCGCTGTGGAAGCGCAGCTACTCCAAGGCGGCCGAGCTGCTGGGCGGCGTGGTCTACGAGGACCCCTGGCTGGCCGGCGGCCATAACGGCCTCTCCAACTCCGAGGACCCGAACAAGCCCGAGGCGCCCTATGCCCGCGTGCTGAAGCTGCGCGAGCAGATGCGCGCCTTCGGCCTGGGCGACGTGCCGATCATCATGGCCGGCGGCGTCTGGTGGCTGGAGGAGTGGGAGGACTGGATCGACAATCCGGAGCTCGGCCCCATCGCCTTCCAGTTCGGCACCCGTCCGCTGCTGACCAAGGAAAGCCCGATCAGCGAGGCCTGGAAGCAGCGCCTGCTGACGCTGAAGCCCGGCGACGTGCTGCTGCAGCCCTTCTCGCCGACCGGCTTCTACTCCTCCGCCGTGCGCAACGACTTCCTGCGCGACCTCGAGGCGCGCAACGAGCGGCAGGTGGCGATCAGCCCTGAGCCGGTGGGCGAGCACACCGCCGAATATGGCGTGGGCCCGCGCAAGCGCCTCGTCTGGCTGGCGCCGGGCGACCTGGAGCGCGTGCATCACTGGGAGGCGCAGGGCTACACCGAGGCGCTGCGCACGCCGGACAATACGCTGGTCTTCGTGACGCCCGGGAACGCCCGCGAGATCTTGAAGGACCAGACGGACTGCATGGGCTGCCTCAGCCACTGCCGCTTCTCCAACTGGACGCAGCACGGGCCGGACTACAGCAACGGCAAGAAGGCCGACCCGCGCAGCTTCTGCATCCAGAAGACGCTGCAGGACATCGCGCATGACGGCGAGATCGAGCACAACCTGATGTTCGCCGGCCACAACGCCTATCGCTTCGGGCAGGACCCGTTCTACTCGAACGGCTTCATCCCCACCGTGCGGCAGCTGGTCGAGCGGATCATGTCTGGCCGCTGAGAAGGCAGTTCACCACCTTGTTACTGCGCTCCCGCCTGTGCGGGAGCACAATCCTTTCGCGGGCGGAAGCATAATGTCGCTTCCGTTCCGTATGAGGCAGGGGAAGCTGCTGTGCCGAAGCTGATCGAATCCATCCTGAGCCACCCGCTGGTCGAGATCCTGGCCAGGGTGGTGCTCTGCTTTCCCTTCTGGGGCAGCGGGCTCAGCAAGCTGCTGGACTTTCAGGGCGGCGTCGCCGAGATGGCGCATTTCGGCCTGAACCCGCCGGTGCTGTTCAACATCCTCGTCGTCATCACCCAGCTCGGCGGTTCGGCGCTGGTCATCCTCAACCGCTGGACCTGGCTCGGCGCCGGGGCGCTGGGCGTGTTCACGGCGCTGACCATCCCCCTGGTGCATCATTTCTGGCTTCTGGAGGGGGAGCGGGCCATCATCGCCTTCCACACCGCGGGCGAGCATGTCGGCATGATCGGCGCGCTGGTGGTGGTCTCCATCCTGGCGGCAAGGCCGCGCAGCCGTTCCTCCTCCTCCTCCCGCATGGCGGCCCTTCCCGCCGAGTGAGTGCCCTCCGCCTGATGCCGCCGACCCGCACCGCAGCCCTGCCCGCCCCGTTGCCTCGGCCCTAGACGTCCCGCATGGCACTTCTCCCCTGGGATGCCGCCGGCTACGCCGCGTGGCTGGAGCGCCACGGCCGTCTCACCGGGGCCGACCGGCAGGCGATCGCGGCGCAGGTCGCGCGCATGGGGGAGCGTCCGCGCTTCCTGCTGGTGCCGCTGCTGCGCGCCGGAGAGAGCCCCGTCGACTGGGCGGAGACGCTGCGCGGCGCGCTGTCCCAGCTCTACCCGGAATGGCGCCTCTGCCTGCCCGGCGCGGCCTGGCTGGAAGGGCTGCCGGAACCCCCGCCGCGGCCGGAGCAGGTGCTGGCCGTGCCCCTGCCTGCCGCCGCCGAGGCGCTGCCCGCCGCTTTCCTGCAGGCTGCGCTGGCGGCGGCGGAGGATGACGAAGCCTTCGTGCTGCCGCTTCCGCGCGGCGCGGTGCTGGACGAGACGGCGCTGCACGAATTCGCGCTGCTGCGGCTGCGCCACCCCGACAGCGCCCTGCTCTATGCCGACGAGGACCGCCTGGATGCGGCGGGGCGCCGCGTCTCTCCCCGCTTCAAGACGGGCTTCGACCCGGAGCTGATGCTGGCGCGCGACGCGCTGGGCCTGCCGCTGGCCTTCCGGCTTCCGCTGCTGCGGGGCCTGGGCGGGCTGCGGCGCGAGGCCGGCCCGCTGGGCGTCGCCCTGCACGATCTGGCGCTGCGGGCCATGCGGCGCGTGCCGCAGGAGCAGATCCGGCATGTGCCGGCGGTTCTCTGCCACCGCCGCCTGCCGGAGGACGCCCCGGCGGAATGGGAGGGCGAGGCCGCTCGGCGCGTGTTGCGGGAGCATCTCGCCGCCTGCGGCCACCCGGCGGCGCGCCTGCGCCCCGTGCCGCAGGCGCCGCAATGGTGCGCGGTGGACTGGCCGCTGCCCGCGCGGCCGCCGCTGGTCTCCGTCATCATCCCGACGCGCGACGGCGCCGGCCTGCTGGCCCGCAGCGCCGATGCCGTGCTGCGCCGCACGGACTATCCTGCCCTCGAGCTGCTGATCGTCGACAATGGCAGCACCGGGGCCGAGGCCCTGGCGCTGCTGGCGCGGCTGCGCCAGGACCCGCGCGTGAGCGTGCTGGATGCCCCCGGCCCGTTCAACTACGCCGCGCTGAACAACGCGGCGGCGGCGGCGGCGCGCGGCGAGGTGCTGCTGCTGCTGAACAACGACACCGATGTCTATGAGCCCGGCTGGCTGCGCGCCATGGTGGCGCAGGCGCTGCGGCCCGAGGTGGGCGCGGTGGGGGCCAAGCTGGTCTATGCCGATGGCCGCCTGCAGCATGGCGGCGTGGTGCTCAGCCCGGGGCCGATGCTGGCGCACCAGCTCCGCCTCGCGGAGCCGGAGGAGACCGGGCCGCAGGGCGAGCTGATCCTGGCGCGCTCGGTGCTGGCGGTGACCGGCGCCTGCCTGGCCATCCGGCGGCAGCTCTATCTGGCGATGGGCGGCCTGGATGCCGGGGCGCTGCGCGTCGCCTTCAACGACATCGACCTCTGCCTGCGGCTGGGTAGCGAGGGCTACCGCATCGTCTGGACGCCCGAGGCGACGCTGATGCACCTCGAATCCGTCTCGCGCGGGGACGATGCGAGCGACCCGGAGCGCCATGCGCGCTTCCTGCGGGAGCTGGGCGTCATCCAGTCCCGCTGGGCCGTCGAGCTGGCGCGCGACCCCTACCACAATCCCAATCTGCTGTTCTCCTGGCAGGGCAGCGGGCTGGCCTCGCCACCTAGACGCTCCCGGCCGTGGCTGGCATAGCGAACCCGTTTACCTCCCTGGCCGCACGGCTGCCGCACAAGGCCGCCGGTGGGGCCGCCGCTGGGGCCGCCGCAAGGTCCGCTGCGGCGGCCGAAGCGGCTCCCAGGGCATCATCCGGAGTAGATTGATGGACAACCGAACGCCCGGCACTGCTGGAGCGCGTGGGGGTCACGAGGCCGCCCCGCTGGCTGCCCCGCTGGCTGCCCAGCTGGCTGCGCTGACGGATCCTTCCCTGGATCCGCTGTTCTGGCAGGCGGAGCGGATCGGCGAGGCGAGCGCCTGGTGGCAGCACGTGCCCTTCGCGCACTGGCTGGTCCGGCAGGCGGCGCCGCGCAGCCTGGTGGAGCTGGGCGCGCGCGACGGCATATCCTACTCGGCCTTCTGCCATGCGGTGCAGCGCGGCGGCCTGCCCACGCGCTGCTGGGCCGTGCAGCGCGAGGAGGAGGACCAGGGCGCCACCTCCTGCGGCGGCGCGGAACGCGGGAATTTCCGCAGCTTCCACGATGCGCGCTTCCTGGCGTTCTCCGGCCTGCTGCGGATGGCGGCCGACGCGGCGCTGCCGCGCTTCGCGGACCGCTCCATCGACCTGCTGCACATCGACGGGCTGCGCACCCAGGAGGCGGCGCGCCACGATTTCGAGGCCTGGCTGCCGAAGATGTCGGAACGCGGCGTGGTGCTGCTGCACGGCACCAACGTGCTGGAGGAGGAGGATGCAGGCGTCTGGCGCCTGTGGGCCGAACTGCGCGGTCGGTACCCCGCCTTCGAGTTCCTGCACGGAGGGGGGCTTGGCGTGCTGTGCGTGGGCGAGGCGCCGCCGCCGGCGGTGCTGGCGCTGACCGCGCTGGCCGACCCGGCCGAGACGGCGCGGCTGCGTGGCCGCTTCGCCTGGCTGGGCGAGCGCTGGGAGGCCGAGACGCGGGAGCGGCTGGCGACGGAAGCGCGGCACGAGGCCGAGCGGCAGGCCGCGGCGCTCGAATCCCGCCGCGCCCAGGCCGTGCAGCGCGCCGAGGCGGCGCGGGCCGAGCTGGAGGCGGAACGTGACCGCGCGGAGCAGCGGACGGAGGCGGCGCGGTCGGCCTCCATGACCGCCGCCTTCAGCCATGTGGAGGCGGCGCAGGCCGAGCTGGAGGCCGCCCGCCGCAAGGCGGAGCAGGACGCCGCCGCGCGGGAGCAGCTGCTCTCCCGGCTGCTGCGGGCCGAGGGCGAGCTGCACGCCACCCAGGCCAGCCTGCGCCTGCTGACGCAATCCACGCTCTGGCGTGCCGCCGCGCCGCTGCGCAGCGCCGCCGGGCGGCTGCCGCCCGGCATGCGGCGCGGCGTGCGCGGCGCGATGAAGCTCGCCTGGTGGTCGGCCACGCTGCAGCTGCCGCGCAAGCTGCGGGAGCGGCGGGAGATCATCGCGGCGCTGGCCGCCATGCCGCAGCCGGCGCCGGCTGCGTCCGCGCAGGCCCTGGCGTTCACCGCCCCCACCGCCTCGCAGGGCGCCGCCCTGGCCGACCTCAGCGGCATGGGCGCGCTGCGCGTGGTCTGCATCTCGGGCGAGGCCAGCACGCCCGGCCATCTCTACCGCGTCGAGCGTCCCGCCGCCGCCGCCCGCCGCGCCGGCGCGCAGGTCTGGGTGGTGCGGATGGAGGATATCGAGGCCAGCCTGGCCGAGATCGGCATGGCGCAGGTGCTGTGGATGTGGCGCGTGCCGCTGAACGAGGCGGTGGCGCTGGCCATCTCCACCGCGCGCCGCAACGGCGCCCGCGTGGTGTTCGACGTGGACGACCTGCTGATCGACCCGCGCCTGGCGCGCTCCGACAAGATCGACGGCATCCGCAGCCAGAAGCTGCCGGAGGAGATGGTCGCCAACCATTTCCACCAAGCGCGGCAGGCGATGCTGGCCTCCGACCTCTGCACCACCAGCACCGAGGAGCTGGCCTGGCACATGCGCGACGCCGGCATGCCGGTGCGCGTGCTGCCCAACGGCTTCGACCACGACACGCTGGCCGTCTCCCGCCGCGCCGCCCGGCACTGGGCGAAGGAGCGGGACGGGCTGCTGCGCATCGGCTACGCCTCCGGCTCGCGCACGCACCAGAAGGACTTCAAGCAGTGCGCCGCCGCGGTGGCCGGGGCGCTGCGCCGCTTCCCCGAGGCGCGGCTGGTGCTGTTCCGCTTCGCCCAGAACATCCCGACCATGGAAGGCACGCCGACGCTGGACGTGGAGGAGTTCCCCGAGCTGGCGGGCCTCGAGGACCGCATCGAGTGGCGGCCCATGGTGCCGCTGCCGCGGCTGCCCGAGGAGGTGGCGCGCTTCGACGTCAACCTCGCGCCGCTCGAGGTCGGCAACGACTTCTGCGAGGCGAAGAGCGAGCTGAAGTATTTCGAGGCGGCGCTGGTGGACGTTCCCACCATCGCCTCGCCCACCGGCCCCTACCGGCGCGCCATGAAGCATGGCGAGACCGGCTACCTGGCCGGCACGCCGGAGGAATGGTCCTCGGCGCTCGAGGCCCTGCTGGGCGATGCCGCGCTGCGCCGCCGCATGGCCGCCGCGGCGCAGCGCGACGTGCTCTGGGCCTATGGCCCCGAGCAGCGCAACGCGGCCGTGGCGGATGTGCTGGAGATGCTGCGCGGCGGGCGCTCCGCCGCCCTGGCCTTCCGCCGCAGCTGCGAGCCGCTGCCGCTGCCCGTCGCCCCCACCGTGCCGGAGCACGAGGTGGTGTACGAGCACGATGCGCTGGGCGCCGCCGCCGTCACCGTCATCGTGCCGCTCTACAACTATGCCCGGCACGTCGCGGAGGCGCTGGACAGCGTGGTGGCGCAGACCCTGCGGCCGCTCGACCTGGTGATCGTCGACGATGCCTCGACGGATGATTCGCGGGCCGTGGCGCTGCGCTGGGCGGCGGCCAATGCCGGCCGCTTCAACCGCCTGGTGGTGGCGCGCAACCTGAAGAATGCGGGGCTGGGCCTGACCCGCAACGTGGCCTTCACCCTGGCCGAGACCCCCTGGGTGCTGCCGCTGGACGCCGACAACCGCCTGCTGCCCGATTGCGCCGCCGCCTGCCTGCGCACCGCCGATGCCTCGGGGGCCGCCTTCGCCTACCCCATCATCCGCAAGTTCGGCGATGGCGAGGGGGTGATGAACCTGCCGCCCTACGACCCGGTGCGGATGGCCAACGGCAACTACATCGACGCCATGGCGCTGATCTCGCGCGCCGCCTGGAACTGGGTGGGCGGCTACGACCACATCCCCGGCGGCTGGGAGGATTTCGACTTCTGGTGCCGCCTCATGGAGCGTGGCCTGCATGGCGAGCAGGTGCCCGGCGAGCCGCTGGCCGAGTACCGCGTGCACCACACCTCGATGATCAACACCGCCAACAGCTCCACCGCCCGGGTCGAGGCGATGATCGCCGAGCTGACGCGGCGGCACCCCTGGCTGACCATCATCTGGCCGCTGAAGGTGCCGCGCCCGAAGGCCTGACGGGGAAGCGGCGAGGGGGAGCGGCGAGGGGCCGGGGAAGGGCGTTCCCCGGCCTTCGCTCAGGGCGGCGTCATCAGCCCCACCACCGCGCCCGTCATGCAGCAGGCCAGCGTGCCGGCGGCCAGCGCCGGCAGGCCGAGGCGCAGGATGTCCGCCTTCCGCTCCGGGCACATCGCCGTCATGCCGCCGAGCATGATGCCGACCGAGCCGAGATTGGCGAAGCCGCACAGCGCGTAGGTGAGGATCAGCCGGCTGCGCGTGTCGAGCCCGAGGCCGCCGCCGGTGGCGAGGTCGAGATAGGCGACGAACTCGTTCACCACCAGCCGCACGCCGAGGCTGGTGCCGACGGTGGCGAGGTGCTCCGGAGGCACCCCCATCAGCCAGGCGACGGGGCGGAAGCCCAGCCCCGCCAGCGCCTGCAGCGACCAGCCGGTGAGCGGCTCCACCGCCATGTTCGCCAGCGCCACCAGCGCCACGAACACGATCAGGCACGCCATGACGCCGAGCAGCAGGCTCAGCCCGTCCGCCGTGCCGCGCA